>JBMOHZ010000276.1:0-3949 GCA_049317585.1 Paludibacter sp. | reverse complement strand
TGGGTGATGTAGCCAAGTATTGCGGAGTAAAATATGATATAGGAATGGAAGCACGTTCGGAATGTGGTGAAGATATTGCCCCCGAAAAAGCCAATAACATTGTTCAGGACCTTACTTATGTGATGATTTTGAAGAACTTTGGCGTGAATAAGACGATTACCAAACCGATAAATTATGACACTTCATTGTTTTCGTGTTCGGCACAATCGGCAAATTGCATACAGCCTAAAGCCGGACAAACAGTTTGGAGTACCGATAAATTAATCACTTATGGCAAACTCCCAAATGGTAAATATATGATTAACTGGCCAATAGAAGGAAACGATTATTATACAAATATTATAGATATGTCGGCTCAAGACCGAAAAATCGAATTGGAAAAAGCCAAACAATTTTCGCTTTGCTTTTTATATTACATGCAAACCCAACTGGGATTTTCGACTTATGGACTTGCTGAAGATGAATTTCCAACGACTGACAAATTTCCAATGATTCCGTATCATCGCGAAAGCCGCAGGATTCATGGTTTGGTACGTTTTAATGTGAATGATGTTGCAAAACCTTTCGACCAAAAGGAAGCACTATACCGTACAGGCATTGCAGTAGGCGATTATCCAATTGATCATCATCACAAACGATACACTGATTGGGCAAATCTTCCTGAACTGCATTTTTATCCTGTTCCATCGTATTCATTAGCACTTGGAACATTGATTCCAAAGGATGTAACTGGATTAATTGTTGCCGAAAAGTCAATTTCAGTTTCTAATTTGATGAATGGTTCAACCCGCCTACAACCTGTTGTCATGCAAATAGGTCAGGCAGCCGGAGCATTGGCGGCATTGTCTGTACAACAACAAGTTGATGTAGCTCAAGTGCCTGTTAGGGATGTGCAATCTACTTTATTAAATGCCGGTGGATATTTGTTGCCGTATTTGGATGTTACCAAATCAAATGTTCATTTCAAGGCATTGCAACGTATTGGTTCGACGGGAATTTTGAAAGGAGTGGGTAAAAACGTGGGTTGGAGCAATGAGACCTGGTTTAATGTGGATAATACAGTCGTAGTTTCGGAATTGAAACAAGGACTTTCTGAGTTCGATTCTACATTTCAATGGTCAAGTACCGAACAAGAATTGTCGGTTTCAGAAAGTGTAAAACTGCTAAAACAATTGGCTGCATATTACAAAAAAGATACTATAATTGTTCAAAAAGTTCAAGATGATTGGGGGAAAATGAATCTTTCAAACTTTGATTTGCAACGTAAAATAACAAGAAAGGAATTGGCAGTTGTTCTCGATAACTATATTAATCCGTTCACTTTACGAAGTGTCGACATAAGTGGAACGGTTGAAAAGCCTAGCGAAGTAAAAGAAATTAAAGCTGATGGCATTCGAATTCTAACCGTTGGAAATCAGTTACGTGTTGAAGGAATAGCAGTTTCGGATCTGAAAATTTACAACGAAAATGGCCAATTTATGAAACAAAGTTTTAATTCTACCATTAACATAAACGGTCTTCATGGTTATTATTTGTTGAAAATAAAAGATACTCAAAACGCTGAAAGAACAATTAAAGTGCTGATTTAACGATTTTATTATAAGTGCAAAAAATGCAAAAATTTAAAAGTTTTTCATCCAATTCTCAAGATGTCAGGGCTAGGCCCCTTTGATTTAATATAAATAATATTCTACAAAGATAACAGGGCTAACGCCCCTAACTAATTCTTTAAGCAGCGTAGCTGTGATATCTTTGTAGAATGCATAGTTAAAGATTTGTTTTTAAGGGATGTAGCCCTGACATCTTTTTACTATTTCTAAATTGTTTTTCACACGAATATCAATTGAACTATAAATTCTAATGATTTCAAAAATTAAAATATTAATTGTTATTGTATTGATAGCTTGCAATTTGCATGCTGCCGATTACACACACTTTGTCAATCCGATGATAGGCTCAGATTATCACGGAAATGTGTTTGTGGGAGCAAGTTTGCCTTTTGGAATGGTTCAGTTAGGACCAACCAATATGAGCAAAGGCTGGCATTGGTGTTCAGGCTATCATTATTCCGACAGTACTATTATTGGTTTTGCACATACACATCTCAACGGAACCGGAATTGGCGATTTGGGTGATATTTTAATGATGCCAACAACTGGCAATCCAACAACTTTTAAAGGCAGTTTCAACGATTTATCAAAAGGTTATGTTTCCAAATTTTCGCACAACGAAGAAATTGTACAACCCGGATATTATTCTGTAAAACTTCAAAAATACAATATTAAAGCTGAGCTAACTGCCACCGAACGTGTTGGTTATCATTGTTATACTTTCCCCGAAAGTGCTCAGTCGAATATTATAGTCGATTTGGGCGAAGGAATTGATTGGGACGAACCAACCGATACGTATTTGAAACAAATTGATAATTGCACCATCGAAGGCTATCGTTTTTCGCGCGGATGGGCAAAAGATCATAAAGTATATTTTAGAGCAGTGTTTTCTAAAGCAATGAATTTCAAAGATGTATGTGAACCAATTTATCGTCCACGTTCAAAAGACAGTTTAAATGTTCATAAAGCCATCATTTCATTTAGAACGAAAAAAGACGAAAAAATTGAAGTAAAAGTGGCCATTTCTTATGTAAGTTGTGCAAATGCCGCTGAGAATTTGAAAGTGGAATTACCAAACTGGAATTTCGAAAACACTATAGCTTTTGCCAAAAAGAAATGGAATGCGGAATTATCAAAAATTGAGATTGAGAGTGTTGATAAAGAAAAGATAACAATGTTTTATACTTCATTGTATCGCACTATGATTTCACCATCGAAGTTTTGCGATGTGAATGGCGATTACCTTGGAGCCGATGGAAAAGTATATAACACAAGAAGTTTTGTTCCTCATACCGTTTTTTCGTTGTGGGATACATATCGCACTTTTCATCCTTTACAAACTATAATTAATACCAAACGTAGTGCCGATTGGGTAAATTCGTTGCTTGATATTACCGAAAAACAAGGCTCACTTCCTGTTTGGCATTTGGTTGGAAATGAAACAGGTACAATGGTTGGAGTACATTCCATACCGGTTATTGTGGATGCGGTTTTAAAAAACATTGACAGAATTGACCGCGAAAAAGCATATAAAATGGTTCGAAGTTTTGAACAAAGGAATGATAGAGGATTAAAATTTGTTCGTGAACAAGGCTGGATTCCTGCCGATAAAGAAAATTGGTCGGTATCAAAAGCACTGGAATATACTTTCGACGATTATTGTATTGCGCAGCTGACTAAAAAGTTAGGTAAAAATGCAGATTATGAATTGTTTTCGAAACGCGCACTAAATTACCGTCATTATTTTGATAAACAAAGTGGTTTTATGCGAGGTAAACTAAGTGATGGAACTTGGCGAAAGGAATATAATCCTTCGTTTTCGCTGCACAATGAGGCTGATTATGTGGAAGGTAATGGCTGGCAATATACTTTTATGGTTACTCACGATGTTGCCGGTTTAATAGATTTGTTTGGAAGTAAGGAATCATTTTCACAAAAACTGGATAGTTTATTTTTAGTAAGTTCTAAACTCAACGAAGGTGCATCTATTGATATTTCGGGTTTAATAGGTCAATACGCACATGGTAACGAGCCTAGTCACAGCACATTGTATCTTTATTCATATACCAACGAAGGTTATAAAACAGCCGAAAAAGTTCGTCAGGTAATGAGTGAAATGTACAAACCTACACCTGCAGGACTTTGTGGAAATGATGATTGCGGTCAAATGTCGGCATGGTATATTTTTTCGGCACTGGGCTTTTATCCAATGAATGCGGTAAGTGGCGAATATGTTTTTGGAAGTCCAATAATTGATAAAGCTGTGATAAATCTCGAAAATGGGAAGAAATTTACGATTATTGCCAAAAATAATTCAGTAAAAAATAAATACATTCAGA
>JBMOHZ010000275.1:0-3959 GCA_049317585.1 Paludibacter sp. | reverse complement strand
GTATTGTTCACGTTAAAAATATAATATACGGGCTCTGCATTAACTGTTTCAGTATAAACTAATGACAAGTTTATCTGATTTAATGCTATTGTTTTAAGTTGATTGACTTTCAAAAAATATAGGTTTTTAGCAGCAAATTTGGCTGTTTCAACATCTACTTTTTTTGCAAAAACTGGTATTGCAAAAAGGATAATAAAAAACATGTAAATAACTGTTTTCATTTTGTGTTTTTTTTAACGTTTAACTACAAATATACGGTCTTTAATTAATAAGAAAAAATTATTGATACTTTTTCGTAAAGTCAAGACATAATATAAACACTAAAGGTTGCAGTGTTTTTTATAACGATGCTTTTATTTTTTCTGAAGCATGATCAATATTGTAATGTAAACCAATACTTTCTTTACGAACTGAGGCTGCTTTAATAACCAAATAACCTACAGTTATTAGGTTTCTTAACTCGCAGAGTTTTTGTGAGATTTTTGATTTTTTATAAAGCTCCTCAGTTTCATTATATATCATTGCATGTCTGGCAAATGCTCTTTCAAGTCTACTGTCAGAACGAACAATTCCAACATAATTTGTCATTAATTGGTGAACCTCCTTTGTGTTTTGCGTAATTAATACCATTTCACGTGGTTGGGTGGTTCCTTTATCGTTCCATTCCGGAATATCTTCCTGAAATTTAATGTTTGACAACATTGAAATTGCATGCTGTGCAGAACGATGAGCAAAAACAATGGCTTCAATTAATGAGTTTGATGCTAATCTGTTTGCACCATGTAAGCCTGTTGAAGCAGCTTCGCCAACTGCATATAAATGATTTATATGCGAACAACCGTCTTTATCTACTTTTATACCACCACACAAATAGTGGGCAGCTGGAACTACTGGTATTAAGTCTCTTGTAATATCAATTCCAATTTTTAAACATTTTGCATATATATTCGGGAAGCGATACTGTAATTCGTTTTTATCTAAATGAGTACAATCAATATATACATAATCGTCGCCATGGCTTTTCATCTCATAATCAATTGCACGGGCAACAATATCGCGTGGAGCAAGCGATCCTCTAACATCATATTCGGGCATAAACTCTCGACCCGAAATTGTTTTTAAAACTGCTCCAAAACCCCTTAATGCTTCAGAAATTAAAAAAGAAGGTCGTTCGCCTGGATTATAAAGTGAAGTTGGATGAAACTGAATAAACTCCATGTTTTCGGTAATTCCTTTTGCTCTATGTACCATTGCAATGCCATCACCTGTAGCAATATTCGGGTTAGTAGTGGTTAAATATAAATGTCCCACTCCACCCGATGAAATAAAAGTTGTTTTGGCAAGCAATCTAAAAATCTGGTGCTTTTGTAAATCCATCACATACGCACCATAACATTCTGTATCGGTATTACTTCGTCGCACATAACTTCCAAGATGGTGCTGTGTCATTAAGTCAATTGCAAAATGATTTTCCAATACAGTAATATTTGGATTATTTCTAACCTGAATTGAAAGTACCTTTTGAATTTCGTTACCGGTATTGTCTTTATGATGTAAAATTCTATGCTCGGTATGTCCGCCTTCGCGAGCTAAATTAAAACTACCATCATTATTTTTGTCAAAATCAATACCCCATTCAATTAAATCAGAAATACGTTCGGGCGCTTCACTAACAACCATTCTAACAATCTCTTCGTTGCACAAACCAGCTCCGGCAATTATTGTATCTTTTACATGTTTTTCAAATGAATCTGGTTGGTGAGTTACTGCAGCAATTCCTCCTTGTGCATATCTGGTATTTGTTTCGTCGATTAATGTTTTTGTAACAACACAAACTTTCCCATATTTTGCAGCTTTTAAGGCTACAGATAATCCGGCAATGCCAGATCCGATAATTAAAAAATCAAATCTTAATGTCATTGTATATATATTCAGTACAAAAGTACTATTTGGAAACTATTATCATGATAAACTCTCCCTAATTTTACAACATTGTTTAACAATTATAGTAATTGAGTATTTAAATTTTCCGCAGAAAATTCACTAACTTAGCAGCGTATAATTATTTTCTCTTATTCTTTAAAAAGATAATGCAAATGATTGATGTTAATGCCATAAGAAATGACTTCCCTTTGCTCCAGCAAAAAATTTACAACAGACAATTGGTTTATTTTGATAATGCCGCAACAACACAAAAACCACAAACCGTAATTGATACAACCAATGAGTATTATCAGAAATATAACAGCAATATTCATCGTGGAGTTCACTCATTGAGCGAAAAAATGACTGAGTCATATGAAAATGCCCGTAGAACTGTCAAATCTTTTATAAACGCTCAACATCAGCACGAAATTATTTTTACCTCTGGAACCACAGAGGCAGTTAACCTTGTAGCATTTTCTTTTGGAGAGAAATTTATTAAAAAAGACGACGAAATTATTCTTTCTCAACTAGAACATCACAGCAATATTGTTCCATGGCAATTAATGTGCGAAAGAACTGGTGCGAAAATTAAAGTTATTCCGGCAACATATACAGGCGATCTTGATTTATCTGCATACGAAAGACTCTTTTCTGAAAAAACTAAAATTGTTTCAGTAAATCATGTTTCAAATTCGCTTGGAACAATTAACGACATTGAAAAAATCATACAAATTGCTCATTGCCATAACGTTCCCGTTTTTATTGATGGAGCACAAGGAATTCACCATCAACCTGTAGACGTTCAAAAACTTGACTGTGATTTTTACGCTTTTTCTGGTCATAAAATTTATGGCCCAACTGGAATTGGAGTTCTTTATGGAAAAGAAAAATGGCTTAACGAAATGCCTCCATATAAAGGTGGTGGCGATATGATTAAAACCGTAACTTTTGAAAAAACAACTTATAACGATTTACCATTTAAATTCGAAGCAGGAACCACAAATTTTATTGGCGCTATTGGCCTAAGTGCAGCAATAAAATATATAGAGAAAATTGGCCGACAGAATATTTTCGAATACGAAGATATGCTTTTGAAATATGCTACCGAAAAAATTAAAACGATACCCGATATTAGAATTTATGGCACTTCGGAAAATAAAATATCTGTTATATCATTTTTGGTTGGAAAAATTCACCACTTCGATACCGGTATGATGTTAGATAAAATGGATATTGCCGTTAGAACAGGT
This sequence comes from Paludibacter sp., assembly GCA_049317585.1. Classification (GTDB taxonomy): domain Bacteria; phylum Bacteroidota; class Bacteroidia; order Bacteroidales; family Paludibacteraceae; genus Paludibacter. Next base: position 783 of record JBMOHZ010000275.1, on the reverse strand, counting down.
AATCATTGTACTCAGCCAATAATGAAATTTTACGGAATTGAGGGTACTGTAAGAGCGTCATTATCATTTTATAATACAACAAGCGAGATAGACTATTTAGTTGAATCTTTATTAAAAATAAAACAATTATTTGCTTAAAATGACCATTGATCAAGCTCAGGAACAGATTGTTGAAGAATTTTCGGTTTTTGCCGACTGGATGGAAAAATATACCTACTTAATAGATTTAAGTAAAGAATTAAAAGATTTTAAAGAAGAATATCGAGATGGCAAGAATTTAATAAAAGGTTGTCAATCTCAGGTTTGGCTTCAAGATGAATTCAAAGACGGAAAAATAACATTTTATGCTGATAGCGACGCAATTATAACTAAAGGTATGATTGCATTGTTGGTAAGGGTATTATCAAATAGAACTCCTGATGAAATAGCAAACGCCGAACTTTGGTTTGTTGATAAAATTGGACTTAAGACTCACTTATCTCCTACAAGATCAAATGGATTAGTATCAATGATAAAACAAATGAAATTATATGCATTGGCATATAAGGCAAAATATAATCTTTAAAGACAGGTTTAGTTGACCTGAAAATAATTAAAAGTTATTGAATTAACAGTTATTAAGTTATAAAATAAATTAAGTAAAAATCATGGATACCCTGGCGCTAGAAAGTAAAGTAGTTGAAACACTTAAAACAATTTTTGATCCTGAGATCCCAGTAAATATTTATGAACTTGGGTTGATTTACGAAGTAATTGCTGACACAAACGGTAAAGTTGAAATAA
>JBMOHZ010000274.1:0-3968 GCA_049317585.1 Paludibacter sp. | reverse complement strand
TTAAAATCCTTTGATGATATATTGAATGCATTACGGGTAAATCTGACAGCATACCGACCATCAGAATATATCAAAGACTTGAAAGTGGAAAGCGTGTTGGAAAACCCAAAACAACGCGAAAAGTTTTTGGTAAAAATGATGTATATGTTGTTGATGAAACGATTGGAATCGAGTTGGTTTTCATTCAAATCTACTGTTGAGAATATTCTGAATCACCACGTAAATGCACTAACAAAAGTAGATGTATTTATACAATTGAAAGTCGATGCTGAATTGGAGGAAAACTTCACAGAAGAGGAGCAAGACGAAATTGAAGATACCGCTTCCGAAAACAGTGAAGCAGAAGAACAACCCATAACACTAGGCAAGAAAAATCCAATCCCACTATCATCAATTACCAATATCGATGTTTTCCGCAAACACTTAGAGGCAGATGTAGTAAAACTAAAAAAGCTAAAATCAAATTTAGATGTTTATGAAAAAGCCTATAAAGCAGGTGACGCATCCGATGATAAATTGGATAAACTGATAGAACACATTCAATTAAAACAAAAATCGAAGAATAAAAAGATATTGATTTTCACGGTTTTTAAAGATACCGCCAAGTTTCTATACGATGAATTAAACCGAAAAGGATTTGAAAATATCGCTTTTGTTTCGGGCTCAATTAGTGAAACCAACGATGGATATACGGGTAATAAATTCGAACCAATATTAGAGCGATTTGCACCCTTCACTAAGTTATACAACGAAAAAGACTGGAGTATGCTATACGTAAATGCAAAGTTAGGCGATGAGTTTAAAAGCGGTGAACGTTGGAATGTACCTTTCGAAAAATGGTTGGAGTTGATAAAAAAATACGACAAACCAACCTTTAAAAAAATAGATAATCCCATTGATATACTGATAGCTACCGACTGTTTGAGTGAAGGTCAAAACCTGCAGGACTGCGATACAGTGGTGAATTATGATATTCACTGGAATCCGGTGCGCCTTATTCAGCGTATGGGACGTATCGACCGTCTTGGCTCACCCAACAAAATTATAAATGGTATCAACTTTTGGCCCGGAAAAAATTACGAGGATTACTTGAGCTTAAAATCGAGAGTAGAAAACCGCATGGCGTTGATGAGTGTGGTAGGAACTGAACTCGACGATAAACTGACTCCTGAATTTGAGCGCATGGTCGAAGAAAATCCATTGCTGCCCAAGCAAGCTCAAAAAATGCTCCAACAACTCCAAATTACATGGGACGATATCGAAACTAATGATGAAACATTGGGTTTGAACGATTTATCGTTAGAGCAATTCCGACAGGAATTATTTGAATTTTTCAAAAAGAACGAAGAATTCTTTCAGAAAATACCTAATGGAGTGTATTCCGGCTTTAAGTTCCGCCCCAACAAAAAATGGCGCGAAATGCCCGATAGTGTTGTAGCAGTATTGGGTTATCCACGTCGCCCCGACGAAGCCAAAAACCATGTGTACGACGAAATACATTTGATACATAATGCAACAAACGAAAAGGCAAAAAAGGAGCTGATATTAAACAACAATCAGGAAATTCTAGCTTTTCTGAAATGGCATAAAATGGAAACACGCTATGTGCCGAAAAGTATTGAGCAAGGTGATACAATAGTTTTAAATCATTTAGCTAATTCAATAGGTAAATGGATTGAAAGTCAGGCAGCTCCTGTGTCGGTAAATCAGATTCAGGATTTATTTTCAGGAAATTTTGCACCACAAAAAATTTCGCCGACACAGAAAAAACTCGAAGACAAATACAAAAAAGACAATTTCGATTTAATCAATTGGTTTGTAATCTCTAACAAGTAAAACTTATGAATCTATCACTGTTTGCAACTGCTTCTTTATTTGAAGCTACAACTAATTTTTTCGAACAATTAGGTATTCGTTTAAACTCTAATACTGCCGAATCGCTTCCTGCAAAAGATGTGCTTCGCGAATATTACAAAGAGAATCTGATTTTCAACTCCGTAACCAAAACCTATTTTGTTGGTTTAGTGGACAATGCCGTTTTTCAAACCGAAAATACTTCGACCTATACATATACCGAAGCCATCAAAGAAAGCGATAAAAGCTACGAAGGTTTGATGGTTTTTGCCTTGGAACTTAGCAAACAACCCACCCGAAGCGAACTGTCCGAACTCACACGCGCATTCAACCGAATAAGTAAGAAAATGCCTGTGGCTGTGGTTTTTAAATATGGAAATGAAATTGCCTTTGCAACAACCGAACGCAAAGATTATGTGCAAACATGGCGCAATGGTGAGAAAATTGGAAAAATCACCATGCTGAAAGATATTGTTATTGATAAGACACATGCTGCTCATCTGAAAATATTATCTGATTTAAAAATTACAGGCGAAAATGTAACAAGCTACAATAAACTGCATAAATACTGGCAAACAAAATTCTCAGTTCAGGCATTGAACGACCAGTTTTATGGCGACTTGCAGGATTGGTTCTATTATGCCATTCAAAACATTAAATTGCCTTTCAAGCCCGAATATATAAGTGAAAATGAAAACATAAAGAATTTTTTAGTTCGACTGTTGGCACGTACTCTGTTTTGTTGGTTTGTAAAAGAAAAAGGGTTGATAAAACCCCAATTGTTAGAGTTAACCGATTGGGAAGAAAATAAATATAAACTTACCAGCGATATAAATGAACCTAATTTCCTGAAAAGCAATTCTTATTATAGGGGCATATTACAAAATATATTTTTCAATGCGCTGAATAAAAAAGAAAAGAAGTCGCTGAAAGATTTTGGATGGCAAAAATATTTGCATCCGGATGTAAATGTTGAATGGTTTACAACAATTCCTTATTTGAATGGTGGAATTTTTGATAAGTTATTGGAAGACAATCACAAAGAAAGCATCGAAGATGCCGTTATTAATATTCCAAACTTTCTGTTTTATGGTATAGAGATAGATGAAGAAGTAACTACAGGTAGAGGAGCAAGAGCAAGAACAGAAGTCCGGTCAGTGGAACACAAAGGATTAAATGGAATACTGAAATCGTACAAATTTACCTTAGACGAAAACACACCATTCGAGGAAGATATTGCACTAGACCCCGAAATGTTAGGATTGGTATTCGAAAACCTATTGGCTGAGTTAGACCCAAACCTCGATGAAAGTACTATCAAAAGCATTCGTAAACTGACCGGAAGTTATTACACGCCACGAAAAAATATTTTCGAAATGGTAAACGATAGTTTGTTTTTGTACCTTGTAAAATACATTACCGATAAATATCCCACACTGACTAACATACGCAAACAAGTAAGCGATTTGGTCTATTTTAATATCCTACATACAGATAACAAACTGTTTTGCAAAGCAGTAGTCAACGGATTGGATAAGTTTAAAATGCTCGATCCTGCATGCGGGTCGGGAGCATTCCCTATGGGTATGTTGCATCGCATGGTAGATATTCTGAAAATGGTTGACCCTCACAATGAATTGTGGATAGAGTTGAAACTGAATAATGTTGATTCAGCCCAACGAACAGAATTTAAAAAAGTGCTTAGCACACATCTCGACGATTATGGGCGCAAACTTGGAATCATCCGCGACAGCATTTATGGCATCGATATACAACCCATGGCAGTTCAGATTACCAAATTGCGTTTCTTTATTTCGTTGCTTATCGACCAGAAAACGGAGAATGGCATAACACCCATGCCCAATATCGAAACTAAAATTATTTGTGCCGATAGTTTGAAAAGTACTAAACCAGATATGTTTAGTGATGCTTATATTGAGCAACTTACCGAAGCTCGGGCAAAGTATTACCAACCGGATATTAGTCACGAAGAGCGTGAAATAATTGCTAACGAGATTATAGAAATTTTAGATGCGGCATTTCCAAACTTCTCATTTCAGATAACCGGCAAGCGCGTAAGTGGACAAAACAAAGAATTGCTCCGCCATTGGTTT
>JBMOHZ010000273.1:0-3968 GCA_049317585.1 Paludibacter sp. | reverse complement strand
CCAGACTTGTTCCGATGTAATCGGAATCGTAGTGAAGACACTACGATTAGCGTCCAACGCGAGGTTACAAGCTATAGTGAGAGGTGGCTGAGCTTTCCTGCCAAAGAACCAGCTGTACACGCCCAAAAATATATTTGAAAAGCTTACTCACTGAATCAAAATTGTAATACCAATCCCAAATACAATAGAAATTTATACATACTATCATATTATTTTTAACGACTGATTGATTTTTATTTTAAAAAATTTTGCATAATCAAATTAAATGTGTTTCTTTGTAATCGTTAAGAAACTGTATTTCGCTCGTTTGGTTAGTATGTCTCTCCCTTTTTCGGAACTGATATTGTTTTAACCCTCGTTTGTTTATGCTGTTCCTGAAAAAACTATTAATCATTCTTATTTATTTTTTATGAACATTTACGTAGGTAACTTAAGTTACAAAGTTCGCGAAAACGACCTTCAAGGCGTTTTAGAAGAGTACGGTAAAGTAGACTCTTGCAAAATTATTAAAGACCGTGAAACCGGAAAATCAAAAGGTTTTGCATTTGTTGAAATGGCTGACGATGCTGCTGCAACAAAAGCAATTGAAGAATTAAACGGTGCTGAATTTGATGGCCGCACTATGGTTGTAAAAGAAGCAAGACCAAAAGCTTAATTCTTTTCTAATCAAAATAAAAACGTCTATCAACCTAATGTTGATAGACGTTTTTTATTAAATTCTGTCCAATACGGTAGTGACTAGATTTTCAATATATGGCTTATAATCTGTACTTGCTGCTTCTATTCTTCTATTTGCAATTATACAGCACACAGTCATAGCTTTATGCCCCATCATTTTGGCCAAACCTGCAATGGCGGAACCTTCCATCTCGTAGTTCGTAATTTTATACTTTCCGTATCTAAAACTTTCAATTTTATCGTTCAGTTGCATATCGGCAAGTTTTAAGCGGAGTACCCTGCCTTGAGGTCCGTAAAATCCATTTGCGGAGATTGTTACTCCACGTAACATATCATCTTTTCCAATTCGCTCAACCAACTCAGTATCAGCTTCAACTACATAGGGTGAAGCTAGTTGAGGATTCCAATTCAAATGCTTTTTCATGGCACTTTCAAAGTCCAAATCGCTTACTTCATCACGTCCGGCATAAAAATTCAACATACCATCAAAACCAATCGACTTTTCGGAAATTAAAAAACTACCAAGTGGAATATCTGGTTGCATGCCACCAGATGTGCCAATCCGAACAATGTTTAATTGACGAAATGAGGTTTTTTCGACACGTGCAACCAAATCGATATTTGCTAACGCATCCATTTCATTCATTACAATATCTATATTATCAGTTCCTATCCCTGTGGATATTACCGAAATACGCTTGCCTTTATAAACTCCTGTAATAGTATTAAACTCTCTACTTGATATAGAGCATTCCTGCGAATCGAAATAAGCTGCAACTAATGCTACTCGTCCGGGATCACCAACAAGTATTACATTATCAGCTAATTGCTCAGGTTTTAAATGTAAATGGAAAATACTGCCATCGGTATTTACAATAAGTTCGGAAGGTGGAAATTGTTTCATAAGATAAATAATTACCCCCAACCCCTAAAGGGGAGTTAAGGAATTAATAATACTACATTAGATAAAAAACGCCCGATATTTTCGGGCGTCAGTATAAAATAATTCAAATATTTTTTACCGAAGCCTGTTTAATGACTTTATTAATGCTTCGTCTTTACCAATAGCACGAATGGCTAAAAATGTCAGAATAATATTTATTAACGGAAATGCTGTAACAATATTTAGATACGATTCTGCATTTAACACATTACCTGCTTGCCAAAGATAAATAAATAATAAACCATAATAACCTGCTAACAGTACTGAATTAATGATAGACAAACGAATTTGCAAAATTCGTTTGTTATACAAAGCGATGGTTATAAGTGTAATAACAGGTATTAAAACGCATAATGCTGATAATGCCCATACGTTTTGAACATAAATTGCACCATTAAAAATACCTTTATAATTTAACACATATTGAATGGCATCAGCATTTCCGACAAGTCCTGCTTGAACCGAAAACAATGTTATAAGTGATAGGATGAATACCAATAACAAATAAAGAGTCTGAATTCGCTGTATCATTTACTTATTTCTTCCATTGCGCATCCCTAACTTCGTAAATGCGTTCGATTATATCTACTACTTTTAATCCTTCAAGCACATTGGTTGTAATTGAACCTTTATCAGTTAATTTTTCAATCACGTTTTCAATCACATAATGATGATTCTGAGCTGAACCTTTGTACAATCCATAGTCATTTGGTGGATTCGATGCAGCTAATTCAGGCATCACATAATCTTTTATATGACAATAAGTTACTTCGTTCATATACTGACCAGCCACTTTAACAGTACCTTTTGAGCCTAGTATTGTAATACTACTTTCGAGGTTAGTATCCCAAACCGATGTTGAGTAGTTTAAATTACCCATACCGCCATTTATAAAATCGAAAGTGACAACACCACTATCCTCAAAATCAGTAAGTTCCTTGTGATTGAAATCAGCAAAATTGCCACGTATATTTTGAATATCGCCAAAAAGCCAATACATAATATCAATAAAGTGCGAAAATTGAGTAAATAAAGTTCCACCATCCAATTTGGCATCACCATGCCAGTTACCTTTTTTATAATAACGGTCGTCGCGGTTCCAATAACAATCCAATTTTACCATAAAAATATCGCCAAGGGTATTATTATCAGCGAGTTCTTTTAGCCAAACCGAAGGAGGTGAATAGCGGTTTTGCATAACGCAGAAAACGTGATGAGACACTTCGAGCGATTTAAAAAGTATTTTTTCAGCATCCACTTTCGTTAAAGCAATTGGTTTTTCCAAAACAACGTGCTTTTTTGCATCCAAAGCTTTTAACGCATATTCGGCATGAAAACCATTTGGAGTACAAATATTGATTACATCAATATCTAAATTAGCAGCCAGCAATTCATCATACGAAGTAAAATATGCTTCTTCTATATCATCCAACTTCGCATCTTTTTTCGACAACACATCACAAACTGCTACCAACATTGAATCAGGATTACGGCGAATCATTTCAGCATGTCGCTTTCCGATATGACCTTGACCAATAACTGCAAATTTTATCATCTTTATTAACTTAATAATTATTTAATTCTTACTACTTTATCTTCCTTTAATTGATATTCCTGATTGGTTTCAGGACAAATACCAATTCCATTGTCGTCGAAATGCAAACGGTGACCATATTCACTAACCCATCCAATTTGCTTTGCTGGATTACCTACAACTAAAGCAAACGCTTTTACTGGTTTAGTAATAACTGCCCCTGCTCCTATCAATGCATATTCGCCAATTTTATTTCCACAAATAACTGTAGCGTTGGCACCAATACTGGCTCCTTTACAAACCAAGGTTTGCGCATATTCATTGCGGCGATTTACATGACTGCGAGGGTTTATAACATTGGTAAACACCATCGAAGGCCCAAGGAAAACATCATCCTCACAAATCACACCTGTATAAACCGAAACGTTATTTTGAATTTTCACGTTACGTCCGAGTCTTACCGCAGGCGAAATTACAACATTTTGTCCAATATTACAACTTTCGCCAATAAAACAATTAGACATAATATGCGAAAAATGCCATATTTTTGTTCCGTTTCCTATTTCGCAGCCTTCGTCAACTACAGCTGTTTCGTGTGCAAAGTAATCGTTCATAAAAAAAGAGGTTTAAAAAAATGTTTGTAAGGCTTGTAATGTTATAAGGATTATAAAGTAAAAGATAAGATATATACCTTATAACTTTTCGAACTTTATAAACTTTATAAACTTTATTACTTTATAAACTCAATTACTGAATCCGTAATATATTTCAATTGTTCTTCGCTCAACTCAGTATGCATAGGCAATGACATAA
>JBMOHZ010000272.1:0-3968 GCA_049317585.1 Paludibacter sp. | reverse complement strand
CAATATTAAAATATGAATTATTTTAATATCACTAAAAATTAGATTATATTTGCACAAAAATTGCAATTTTTGATTTAATAATCAGGATAAGATGTTGTTTAAAAATGATATTTCACCATCGTTTGCTGCTGAACTAATGCAGAATAGCGATAAAGTTCTTAAGTTTGTAGCCGATATAAAATGGGAACAAGGTTACACTTGTCGAAATTGTGGACATACAAACTATTGTGAAGGAAAAACTGCTTCATCGCGCAGATGTACGCGTTGCAAAAAGGAGGAATCAGCTACATCTCATACCATTTTTCATAATATAAAATTCCCTATTAATAAAGCATTTTATATAGCATACAATGTTTGTGTTCTTGGCACAGACTTATCCTCTTATAATTTCTCCGACCAATTAGGACTAAATCAAATGACTTGTTGGAAGTTTAGGAAAAGAATTCAGAATTGCATGTTGAAATTTGATAATTCAAATAAAATTAAAATTCAACAATTTTTGATGGCAGAATATAAGTAACCTAATTTAAAACCAAATTGTGAATTTTAGTTTGTACCTCGCTTAGTTTTTTCTTATGTTTTTTTGATAACATGAGATACCTGATTTCTGCTACAATTTTTTTAATAAAACTATAATATTTAAATGCTAATACACCTGTTAGCAAATGAGTTATTAACAAAAATGGTACTAGTAATACAGTAACAGATAATAAATTACAAATAATTATTGACTGCGTAATATAGAAAAATGGGAAAAGTATCAATCCAAGCACAAATTGTATGGAACTGAAAAATCCATGATATTCTACTTTCAACATTTTGCGTATTAAAACTGGAGTAAAAAAGGCAAACATATTGAATATAAGACCAATAACAGCTAATGGTAGTATAGCAACTAAAGCCAATAGTTGTATGACAAGAACTATAATATTTGGTTTTTGGTCTACATTACGAGCTTGTAAATGATATTTTGATAGCTTTGATTTATATTCCTCACAATATTTCGATAACTTAACTATCTTTTCTGAATCAAGTTTGGCTAACGTGTTCAATTTATCAGAAAGTTGCTTACGAGCAATAAATAAATTACATGAATTCAAAGCCAAACTATTGTATTTTAACATCTTATACGATGAATACTCAATAGCATTTAATATAGTTTGATAATGATCAGTTGAATCAATATGAATTGCTATACTTTTAAGCGAATCACTCAAATGATCTTTCAATTCATTAATTGCTTTTGGAGGGTTATCCTGATACGATAAACCATAATCCGAAACTTGTATTGGTTCTCCAACATTAATAATGAGGTGTTTACCAAACTTCTCAATACTGCCATAATCCAAACCTACAGGCACAATTTGTAATGATTGTTCACTTTTGTTCTGTTGCTGTACCGAAAAAGCAATTCTGAAAATACCCTTTACAAGTGGACGAATTTTATGGTCAGTTTCCTGATTTCCTTCTGGCATTATACAAAGCGTATGATTGTTTTGAAGCAAATCCACACATTCATCAAATACAGCATTATTGCGGCTAAGGTTTTCAAAGCCATCACGTATACGAAATGCAGGCATTATTTTGGCAAATCGAAGAAATGCCGCTACCTTCTTTTTTTTAAATATATCAGAACGTGCTAAAAAAGAAGTAGTTTTGTTATGTGGAGTTAGCAGTAAAATAGCCAATGCATCCATCAATGCATTTCGATGATTTGGAGCAAAAATAAAACCACTATTAGAGGGTATATTTTCAGCTCCAACAATAATTATTTCATCGTAGTACAAATACAAAGCACATTTAACCAAATAGTTGGTTATTTTGTATTTCATTGTATTTATATAGATTTTTGGCATAGAAAGTAATTGGTATTAGAATTAACCAAATATTTTTTGAAAAAAACCTTCTTTCTTCTTAGGGTACTCGCTAATTAGTTCGGTTGGAACCGGCTTTAATGGATCACCCGAAGCAATCATTTGATATATAACTCCCCAATCGGGTAAACCACCTAAATTACGATCGTCGATAAAAACATCCGCTTTTAACTTACGTGGTTGCTTGTCTGTTTCTTTTTCCTCGGGATAATTTTTGTTAACAGCATAAAATTCAAGTCCTTTACTTTTGCAAAACTCTACAGCATCGTCCAATTCACGTCCTTCGCGAACAGTCCAAAGAATTAAACATGCCTGAAAATCTTTCTGTATTCGCAGCAAAGTATCAATTGCAAATGGAATTTCCTTTCCAATGCGTGGATATTCGTGCGTCACAATCGTTCCGTCAAAGTCTATAGCTAAAGTAATCATAAAGTAATTGTATTGAGTTATTTAATTAAATATTATTATTAGTATTGTCCATGTTTAAATCATTCACGAGCTTTATTTCGGAAGGTTTGCAAAAAAACAAAGCCACAGCTGCGATTCCTGCACAAAAAATCATGGATTGTGAGTTCATTATGTAAAAAAATACAACTCCCAACACCAATCCACCACCTATTATTGCAATTCGCAAAATGCCACCTTTTTGGTATTTTTCTAATCGTTCATTTTCGTCCTGAATAAGTGCCCATTTTTTAGTCATTTTATTAAAAATGGCCAATGCTAAAGGTACTGTACTCAAAATGTAAATAATTATAAAACTGTTTATTATAGTACCATTGCTAGTTAATGGGTCTATGTTAAAACCCGATTTTAAAATATAATAGCCTGAAGTTGCAGCTAAAATAGCAGCAACATATACAGCATAATAAGCTACTAATAAAATCCTTAGCGTTCGTTTCATTTTTTTATTTGTAAGAGTTTGTAAATTCCACTCGGTTTACTATGGAGCGACCCAGTGTTACTTCGTCGGTGTATTCTAACTCCCCTCCTACTGATATACCACGAGCTATTGTTGTAATTTTTATTTTTGAAGTTCCTAATTTTCTGAAAATATAAAAATTAGTAGTATCGCCTTCCATCGTTGTACTTAAAGCCAATATTATTTCACTAATATTATCATTTTGAGCACGTTGTATCAAACTTTCAATTTCCAAATCAGCTGGCCCTATACCGTCCATTGGCGAAATAACTCCTCCTAAAACGTGGTATAATCCTTTGTATTGCTGTGTATTTTCGATGCTCATCACATCTTTTACTGTTTCAACTACACATATACAACTTGAGTCGCGCCCAATATTACTACAAATACCACAAGTTTCAGTATCCGAAATATTATGACAAACTTTACAATAAATAATATCGCGGCGAAGTTGAATCATCGAATTTCCAAAACTTTCAACCTCACTCTTTTCCTTTTTAAGCAAATGCAAAACCAATCGTAAAGCTGTTTTACGACCAATACCTGGCAATTTAGCAAATTCTTGAACGGCATTCTCGAGCAGAATGGAAGAATATAATGGTTGACTCACAATGGAAGTATCGTTATAATTGAAAATTTAGCATGCAAATTTACAAAAAAAATCGACAACAATCAATTTTAAACAAGTATGAATATATTAAATGGTTTTTTAGTAACTTTGCAGGCATTTTTTTAAACTATGTCAGGAATACTAATTCTCATAATTATTGCAGTATATTTTTCAATGTTACTGCTTGTTTCGTATTTTGTTGGCCGAAAAAGCACCGACAATGATGCATTTTTTCTAGGTAACCGCAAATCACCTTGGTGGGTTGTATCTATTGGTATGATTGGCTCTTCCATTTCGGGAGTGAGTTTTGTTTCAGTACCGGGAATGGTAAGAAACATTGATTTTACATATATGCAAACTGTATTAGGATTTTTTGTTGGGTATTTAATTATTGCCAATGTTTTGTTGCCACTCTACTATAAATTAAACCTTACCAGTATTTATACATACCTTGAACAGCGATTTGGAAAATATTCATACAAAACTGGCGCTTCATTTTTTTTGTTATCGCGCACCATTGGTTCGGGTGTACGGCTCTATTTAGTTACGTTAATTTTACAAC
>JBMOHZ010000271.1:0-3988 GCA_049317585.1 Paludibacter sp. | reverse complement strand
CAGCAATAACCAAACAGATACCTACCGAAAGCATGAACCAACGCCAGTTTTTCAGGTATTTAAGAGCAATTTCTTTTAAATTTATAAATTCGATAGTTGGAGATGACTGATTATTCATAATGAGCAGAAATCAATGGTTGTGTAATTATTTTTTTATAATTAAAACAATCGAAGTAATAAGCGTGGTGGCAATACCAACAATGCTTAGTTGCGACTGGATATTGGGCGAGTAGATGGGCTTTAACTTATTAGGTTCAATGTAAATTACATCGTTTTGTTTCAAAAAATAATACTCCGACTTAAATATTTCGGGGCTTGTGAGGTCTAAACGTGCAAATTCGATTTTTCCATTTAACTCACGAGTTACCAAAACATTTCGTTTTTTTCCATATAGTGTAATGTCGCCAGCCAAACTGAGTGCTTCAAAAATAGTAATACGGTCATTTTGAGTAGAATACTTGCCCGGACGGTTTACTTCGCCCAAAACCGAAACCTGAAAGTTTTCGAGTTGAACTGTTATGGTTGGATTTTTAAGAAATGGAGCTAATTTATCATCAACCAATTTAGTAATTTCAGCTTTTGTGAGTCCATTAACATGTATTTTTCCTACTACTGGAAATGTAATATCACCTTTTGAATCAACCAAATACGAACGTATTGAAGGGTTTAAATCATGCTGAATATTAAATGGACGTATTGACTCACGGTCAACACCATCAACCGTAATTGAAAGTTGATCACCGGTACCAATCACTAAATCCTTGCTTTTATTTAAATCCTTAGCAATGTATTTTTCATTAATATCAATGTTTTTCACATAAATCATATCCTTTTGCGAAATACAACTACCTAATATAAAAGCAATTAAAAAAAATATCCAATTTTTAATCATATATTAAAAAATTAAATTGTAGGTTTATTATGCAATGAAACAGCTAAACTAACGTTAGTAATTAAGGATTCACAAAGATAATCAGAATTTGCTGAATTAGCAAATGATTTTGCAACTAGAGATTATAATTGCAAATTGATTTTTAGCAAACATACTGTATTAAAATTCAAACGATATTTATCCAATATTATTGCATCTCGCTACTGTTTATTTAAACAAATTGCATCTACAATCTGTTCTTTTACTAAAATAAAAAAATCATTAAATGGATATTACAACTTATTTATCTGATAATAAAGATCAGATTTTGAATGAATTGTTTTCGCTAATACAAATACCGAGTGTAAGTGCACATAGTCATCGCCAGCCCGAAATTCTACAATGTGCAAATCGTTGGAAAGAAATATTAATTGCAGCTGGTGTTGATAAAGTTGACATTTTACCCACAGCTGGAAATCCGGTGGTTTTTGCTCAGAAAATAATTGATAAAAATGCACCTACCATTTTAATATACGGACATTATGATGTAATGCCTGCTGAGCCACTCGATTTATGGGTTAGTCCACCTTTTGAACCAGAAGTACGCGATGGACATATTTTTGCGCGTGGTGCCGACGATGACAAAGGACAATCGTTTATTCACGCAAAAGCCTTCGAGTATTTGGTACGTAATAATGAATTAAAATGTAATGTAAAATTCTTAATTGAAGGCGAAGAGGAAATTGGATCGCCAAGTTTAGAACTTTTTTGTGCCGAAAATAAAGAATTGCTTGCCTGTGATATAATATTGGTATCGGACACAAGTATGCTATCTGCCAACACGCCCAGCATTACAACCGGATTACGTGGTTTGGCTTACTGGCAAATTGAAGTTACGGGTGCCTCACGCGACTTACATTCGGGCATTTTTGGTGGTGCAGTAGCAAATCCTATTAATGAATTGACCAAAATACTTGCTTCATTAACTGATTCAGATGGAAAAATTACTATTCCACATTTCTACGACAAAGTGGAACAACTATCCGACAATGAAAAAAAATTAATAGCTCAAATTCCATTTAATGAAGAAGATTATAAAGCAAATCTGAATATTGAAAAAGTATTTGGCGAAAAAGGTTTTAGCACCATCGAACGCACTGGAGTAAGACCCACACTCGATATTTGTGGTATCTGGGGTGGATATACGGGCGAAGGTTCCAAAACCGTTTTACCATCCAAAGCGTATGCAAAATTATCGGCTCGCTTAGTCCCAAACCAGTTAAGCCCAGAAATTGCACAGTTAGTTTCGGATCATATTAAAAAAATTGCTCCTGAACATGTTAAAGTGGATGTTACATTTTTACATGGAGCCGAAAGTTACGTATGCTCCATCGATTCGGCAGCCTATAAAGCAGCCGAAAAAGCATACACTACCGTTTTTGGCATTCGTCCACTTCCTGTTCGTAGAGGTGGAAGCATAGGTGTTATTCCAATTTTTGAAAAAACTTTACAAGTTAAACCAATATTGATGGGATTTGGATTAGAGTCCGATGCCATTCATTCGCCAAACGAGAATTTTCCACTTGATCTTTTTTTTAAAGGAATTAGGACTGTTGTAGAATTTTATCGTAATATTTAATAAACTGTTTGTATGTTGATATACAACAATATAGCCTATGTTTTGAAATAAAATAGAAATATTTGTGAAAAATAATGTTAAATTATTTTGTAGTATCACATCAATGTTGTAAGTTTATAGCACCAAAAAATATCCTATTATTATTAATATTCTAATACTTATTGACATGACTAAAACGATAACATTCAACGAATTACGCAAAGTAAAAGATTCACTGCCAAGTGGAAGTATGGCCAAGATCGCTGAAGAACTTGGTCTGGAAAAAGAAACAGTACGTAATTATTTTGGGGGTCACAATTTTAACGACGGAAAAAGTTGTGGTGTTCACATTGAACCGGGACCCGATGGCGGATTAGTAATGTTGGACGATACTCAAATTTTGGATATTGCCCTACGTATTCTCGAAACAGAAAAAGTCTGATTTTAAATCTGATTTTAAAAAATTTTAAAGGCAGTGATGAAGTTCTTATCACTGCTTTTTTTTGTAAAAAAATATCAAAACAGTTGCTTTTATGTCATTACCCGATAGTTTTATTGCACGAACTAAACAAATTCTGAATGATGAATATAATGCTTTCGAAGCTGCACTTTCAACATCGGCACCAACTAGCATTCGTGTAAACAATAAAACAGATTATCACCCATCAAACGAAATCGTAAGTCATTGTCCGAATGGATACTACCTTGCTGAACGACCATTATTCACAGCCGATACTTTGTTTCATGGTGGAGCATATTATGTACAAGAAGCAAGTTCCATGTTTCTATATCAAGCCATAAAACAATGTTTTCCTAATGCCAATCGCGTATTGGATTTGTGTGCAGCTCCAGGGGGGAAATCAACCTTATTGACACAAACCCTGCCCGATGATTGCTTGTTAGTGAGTAACGAAATTATACATTCACGTGCTCAAATTTTGGCTGAAAATATATTAAAATGGGGCAACACAAATGTTGTTGTTACCAATAATGAAGCAAGCCATTTTTCCAAACTCGAACATTATTTTGACGCCATTGTTATTGATGCGCCTTGTTCGGGCGAAGGTATGTTTCGGAAAGATCCAAATGCGATTAACGAATGGTCGCTGGACAATGTAATGAATTGTGTGAGCCGGCAACGCGACATATTAATTGATAGCTGGGATGCACTGAAACCAGGTGGTATATTGGTTTATAGCACTTGTACTTTCAATAGAGAGGAAAATGAAGAAAACGTACATTGGATTTGTAATGAGCTTGGAGCTGAAATAATAAAGTTAGACATTGAAGATGACAAAATTGTAACCACTGATGGAGGATATCGATTTTATCCTCACAGAGTGAAAGGTGAAGGTTTTTTTATGGCTGTAATTCGTAAATATAAAACTACTATTAAGGAACAAAAATTTAAATTACAACTGGATAAAAACACTAAAAAAATTGATGCAAGTGAACTTCCCTTTAAATTAATGGACTTCACACAGTTTATGTATTATAAT
>JBMOHZ010000270.1:0-3990 GCA_049317585.1 Paludibacter sp. | reverse complement strand
AAACTTTCAAACGGACAATAACAGTGAAGTTATTATGGCGCTGCATGGCAATAGTGCTTTTTTGCCCACAATACCATCGCGCTGGCAAGGCTTTCAGTGGACGGCTTTCAAAAATATTCAAAACGGCGATTTGTCGCAAGCAAAATTCAGAGTTGTATTTGATAAAACGTTTATTGATAATTGGTTACGAGGTGATACGGCCAAAGATATTCGATATAAACAACTAATCTATATAACACGAAATCAAGGCAAAGAAGCACCTGCAGGTCAGTGGACATCGTTGAAAATGGCTTTTCCCACAGCTAACATGATGTGGTTGCGCGCTTCGGAATTTCACTTAATGCGTGCCGAAATTTATGGACATAAAAACAATGCGAACTATGCCTTGCAAGAGCTGAATTTAATACGCACTCGAGCTGGTATAGCCGAAATACGGGCAACAGTTTCGAAAGAAACATTACTCGCCGAAATTATTGATGAACGGGCACGGGAACTGAATTTAGAAAATGTTCGTCGGTGGGATAATTTACGCTTGGCTTCGCTTAGTGATACGGAATACGCCGCTTATTTGCCCGAGCCTTACAAATCAGGAAATATTCCACTTGGCAATAGGTCGGCATTAATGACCGAGACGACATTACCTTGGAATGCTGCTCGTTTGTACTGCGTGATTCCGAATAATGAATATATTTTTAATCCGGCGTTGAATAAATGATTAATATTTAATGATTAATACTTAATGATAAATGGTTAATGATAAATGGTTAAGCCGACGACGCACTTTTTTAGTCGTGTTGTGGATGTTTGCTGCCATTAATGTGCTGCAAGCTAAAGATGTGCTCGTTTCGCTCAACTATAACAATGTTGCTCTAAAAACAATTTTGACAAATATTGAACAAAAAACGAAATTTGTATTTATTTACAACAACGAAACTATTGATGATAGAGCAATTTTTACGATAACCAAAAAAGAAAGTACCGTTCAGGAAATCCTGTCCGAATTATTTAAAGACCGAAATATTAGTTACAGGATACAAGATTCCTATGTTTTCCTTTCGAAACAAAGTGTTGATAATGAAAGTTTTGCAAAAAACAAAGCCACGAGAATTGAGGGGGTGGTTTTCGACGAAAACAAGTTGCCATTGCCAGGAGTTACCCTTCTGAATGCGAACAAAATACCACGTGCAGTAACGGATAACAACGGATTGTTTAGATACGATGCTACTGTCGCCGACTCGCTTATCACGTTTTACATGATGGGCTTTAAAAACAAAACCGTACGGGTACAGTCGAGTAAACTTGAAGTAATGATGCGCAATAGCAGCATTTTATTAAAAGATTTATTAGTAGTAGGTTATGGTTCGTTGGAAACTAAAGAAATTACAGGTTCGGTTGTTTCGTTAAAAGAGGAGCTATTCAAAAAAACGATTAGGGGCGATATTACGAACAATTTTCAGGGAAGTGTTTCGGGAATTTTTGCTAACAACGACCGACTGCGGGTAAGAGGTGTATCGTCCATCAACTCGTCATCCGACCCGTTTATTGTAGTGGATGGCGTACCACAAAGTTTGATGTTGAAAGATTTGAATCCCGACGATATTCAATCGATAGAAATATTAAAAGATGCTGCTTCGGCGGCCATCTATGGCTCACGCGCATCCAATGGCGTGGTGTTGGTAACAACCAAAACCGGCAAATTGAATACAGCTGCTAAAGTGACCGCTAATTTTCAATCCGGATTGAATTTTATAATCAATGAGCCGAAGTATCTAACCGGTAAAGCCCTTTTAAACGTAATCGACGATGCGTATTACAATAAATATCCGGAGCGAAAGTTGCTACCCCAAACTGCATCGACGTATTATTTCCCATTTTCGTCCGATTATACTGGTTTTAAAGGATATAATCGCAATTGGCTGAATGGCTATTTGGCAAATAATCCCGGTGGCGAAGATTGGCTGGCCTCCACTTCGCAACCTATGCTCTACAATGATGTTCGTTTGTCATTGAGTGGCGGACAGTCGCAAAGTAAGTATCTGGTTAGTTTTTCGTACCGCTCGAACAATGATTTTGTGAAAGATAAATCGTCGGACAGAATAACACTTTTGATGAAAAACGAATACAACTTAACTCCTGCTCTTTCGTTCGGAATGGCATCGAATACGGTTGTAAATTTAGCAAATAACGGCACTTATCCTTCTACAATTCAGGTATTATCGCGCTCGTCCCTATTGCCAATTTACGCTCCCGACAACACAGGTGCGCTTTTCGATGCCCGTAATATTAATGATAAAAAAGGCACGAATCCCTTATATCAAATGCAACAAACCTGGGACGATAATGTAGAACTTAATCAACTGGTAAATGGATTTTTAGATGTAAAATTTAGTCCGCAGTTGACCTTCCGAACCGATTGGAGTGCTAATTTGGGCACAAGGCGCTATCGGTATTATCAGTCGAAAGATTTTTACCGCGAAGATGAAGCCATCGACCCCACCAAAAGCGGTATAATTTTGTATGCGCGTACTTTCAATTATGGGTTCAATGGAAATAATGTATTGAGTTATAAATCCAACTTTTCCGACAAACATCGTGTCAAACTCATGCTTGGAAACAACCTCCAATCGTATAATAGCGATTTTAATGTGGCACGCTTCGAGGGTTTCCCTACCGATTATTTTGAGTTGACAAATGCCAATACCGAAAAGGTATTTACACGCCAATCTGCTGGAATGGATGGCTATCGCTTTGCTTCGTTCTTTACACGTGCGCAATACTCGTACAACGACAAGTGGTTTGCCGAACTCAATGCCCGTGCCGATGCCACTTCCCGTTTTAATCCGAATAATCGTTGGGGCTATTTTCCAGGCTTGGGTTTAAGTTGGTTGATGAGCGAAGAAACTTTCGTAAAAAACATACAACAAATTGATTATCTAAAGTTAAGAACGAGCTATGGCTTGGTAGGAAATGCCGAAATGGGTAACTTTCCTGCTCAATCGCGCGCGTTGAACTGGGGCGAATATGCCGGAAGTCCGGGTTTTGTTTTCGATAGAATTGGCAACCCTGATGTGTCGTGGGAAAAACAAAAGCAATTGAATGTGGGGCTTAACCTTTTCGCTTTCGACAATATTATTGAACTCAATGTGGATTGGTTTTATAAAAAAATTAACGACCTGCTTATAAATTATAATATTGGTGTAATGCAGGGTTATTTTAGTTCCGATGTTACACTCAACACTGGCATAATGAGCAACACAGGTTTCGATATTAATTTAAAATCGAATAATCTCAAAGGCAAACTGAAATGGCAAACAGACTTTAATATCTCTACGTTCAAAATGAATGTTATTGAGCTCTCTACACAACAAAACTACATTGAACGGGTAGTAAACAGGGCGTACGAAGGCTATCCGCTTTCACTCTATTTTCTACCACTTTGGGCAGGAGTTGACCCTATAACTGGTCATGAATTGATTTACGAAGTAAGCGGGCCGGAAGATAAACGGGTAAAAACGGGTGCTGTATTGGATGCCGAAACAATGGATTTTGCCACTTACAACAATCAGCGTATGCTTATTACCAACAAAACACCTTATCCCGATTTTTATGGAGGTATAAATAATACTTTCAGTTACCAGAATTGGGAATTTTCGTTCTTGTTTGCGTTTCAGGCTGGTAGCTGGTTGTATCATTCGGGCGCTCGACAGGCAAGTTATATCAATATTTACGAACTACAAAACAAATTAAGCACCCTTACTGATTACTGGACGCCAACGAATACCGATAGTAATGTGCCGCTTCTTTACAACTCGCAAATGGCTATCCGTGAGAGTTCTCGCTTTTTGGTGGATGGCTCGTATCTGCGTTTGCGAAATGTGTATTTGAATTATACAGTACCCAAAAGATGGATTGAAAAAATGAAAATACAATCGGTTCGATTTAATGTACAGGCGCAGAATTTACTCACACTTTCTCCTTTTAAAAATGGAG
>JBMOHZ010000269.1:0-4038 GCA_049317585.1 Paludibacter sp. | reverse complement strand
CGTAGCCTAAAATCGCGCGCTGGGCTGGGCGTTGCGTCCCGCTACGTCCTGCGAAAAGCAAGGCTCCTGCCTTGCAAATTAAAATTAAATATTTAAAGCGGAGCTTTAATTTTCATCGGCCGTAGGCTGGAGCCATACGGCCAGCCTCCAGTGCGAGATTTTAAGCATGATTGAGCTGAGCAGAGAGAGCAGGATGCTTCTCGACTGTAACAAATGTCGACAATAACTAAACTAAAATGACTTATAAAATAAATAAATTGTACATTTTTCTCCTTATTTTGTTGACTTGCTCTTGTTCAACACGAAATGAAAAGAAGAAAAAGGATATTGAAATTAAGAAGGTTGAAATTACAACACCAGACTTTAATGTTGCGTTGAGGTTTATTAATGATTATACAAATCATTGCGATAAATTGATTAAAAAGGAAATTACAGATTCAAATTGGGTCTATAACAACAATCTTTTGACTGAGAGTTTCAAGAAAAGACATAAATTTGTCATTGACTCTGCATTTATTGAAGACCCTGAAATGGGACTTAACGCTGACCCGATATTTGACGCACAAGATTATCCGGATAATGGCTTTGAAATCAGAAATACAGACAAGTCCACGGGATTTGTAACAGTTCAGGGAAAAGATTGGAAAGACTTTAATGTTGTTCTCAAAGTTGTTTCTCAAAATGGCAAATGGTTGGTTGATGGAGCTGGAATAATAAATATTCCGACTGAAAAAAGAGCTAAAAGGTGAAGCCTATTTTCACCGGCCGTAGGCTGGAGCCATACGGCCAGCATCCAGCGCTAGATTTTATGCTAGGGCAAACTGAGAAGAGAGAGCAGTCACAATACATTATTTGCAGCAAACATCAAAAATCATTTCAAATTCCCTTTATTAAATACACTTGCTGGTATTGAAGCATCAAACTGAATGCTTTCAATAATCATTTTGGTACCTTTTCCTTCTTTAAGCATATCCTTATAAATCATAACTTTAGGAAACCAACGATTCTGAATTTTTGATACTTCGGTAAAAGTAATACGTTTAAGCAGTTTAGCATTTTTCGAAAACGAATCGGCTTTGAGTGGAACAAATCTTTCCTGATCAATCCACATTTTTTGAGTATAATAATTCACATCTGGCTTAATAGCAGTGAGCGTTACTATCCAACATTTACGGCCATCAATTAGCTCTTCGCCAGTTACTTCGGCTTTGTAACGTTCCAAAAGTGGCGAATCGTTCATCATATCTTCGTACGACATATCGCTTCCCATAACCGATTGACGCAGCGCATGACCTGATATTTGAATCACACGGTCGGTTGTGGGTGAGAAAATCCAAAGCTGGTTTTCGAGTTTTAGCATTTTAGTTCCCTTTTCGCGTGCGGGTGCTAAATATTCCGTAAACGATTTTTTGTCGCCTTCGCCCCATGTTTTCGATTGCATAGTTCGTGTACCCCGAGCCGATTCAATTTCCATTTTGGAAGTGATAATCCGATTCTTCGACGACATATTATCGTCCACTTTGTCGAGAATTGTTTTTCCTGAAGGATAATTTTGGGCTGATAATGAAATGGATAATAATAAAAGAACCCCCAAACCCCTAAAGGGGAGTAAAGAATGTCTAATAATTGTGTTCATATACTTTAAATTTATATTGTTTGATTTAGATGATAAATACTTTGTTAGCCCCTTTAGGTTCAGATTGCTATCGGGTTGGGTTCTTTTCAAATTCCCCTTTAGGGGCTAGGGGTCTATCCTTCCAACTCCTTAAACAAACTGGCTGTTTGGCGTTTATAAATCCCGACACCTGCAAGCAATGCACCAATTACGGTTGACAAAACTCCCGGAATAAACCCAATATAATACGTAGTACTATTTATTTGCGAACGAAACACAGTAGGAGTCATCATGGTTGAATTTTGCATCATATCACTCGTATCTATGCCATACACTTGCATTAAATAACTAAAAAACAAGCCAATAGCAGTACCTATTATCGACCCAATTAAACCAATAAGTAAAGATTCTACAACCATTTTTGTATAAATCTCATTTTTATTCTCACCAATTGCCAGTCGCAATCCAAATTCGCCATATCGCCGCAATCCGCCCACTAAACCAGCATTCCAGAGTACAATGGACATAGTAAAAACAAAAATCATAATGATTATAAATTGCATATTCTCGGCATAATCAATTAAAAAATCCATTCCTCCTACTTCGCACATTGGCAACATTGTTAACGAAAACTTATCGCTCACTTTCGTATTTTTTGTATTAAAATCTTTTGAAATTTGCTTTGCTTTTTTATTGTCGTACAAGGAATTATTAAAAAACCCAAGAATCTCACCTGTAGCATTTTCCATATCCAATGCAAGTCGGACATCAGCAATGTCGGCAACAATAAAACCCCTATCGAGAGCTTCGGTACCAAAATGGAGCGTACCACAAACTATAAAATTATACATGGCCATATCGCCATACATAGTATTTGACATGAGTGTGACTTTATCATTCAACTTGAGTTTCAATTTCACAAACAACTCATTGGTAATCAACACTTCATTTTTGCATACAGGAAACCTACCTTGCAATAACTTAGATTTTAAATCCATCCGATTTATTTCATCCTGGCTATCAAGTAAATGTATAGCCATTCCCATAACATTCCCCTGAATACGCGTACGGCCTAGTGAGTCGGGTACATCGAGCAAACCACCAAACTGAATACGTTCAGCCCAATTCATATCCGGATAATCGTTTTTCAAACTTTGAAGTGCTACATCAGCTTCAGTAAGTGCATAATCATTCGGTAGTTGCGACAAATTATCTTTATAAGCCAATGTCATCACTTTTACGTGTCCCGACGAAAATTTTGCTGTAGCTTCGATACTATCGGTGAATATCCCATTAAGATATGCTTGTAAAAAAACAGTAATGGTAACTCCTATACTTACTACAATTATGGGCAGTAAACTTCTGCTCTTATCGCGCAAAAGACCTTTTAATAAAAAATGTATCATTTGAAAATAGATTATTTTAAAACAATGAACTATACAACTTTATAATCCTTATGAACTTTACCGCTCGGCTCTGCCGCTTGGCTCGCCAAGAAACTTTACGAACTTTATAAACCTTATAAACTTTATAACTTTATAAACCTTCCAAACTCTAAAGCGCTTTTCCTCTAATAGCTTCGGTTGGATTCATTTTTGATATTTTGCGAGCAGGAATATAACTTACAACAGCAGTAACTACAATTATAAAAATCATAGTTCCAAGCACAAGTTGTGGAGTAACACTAGCATACAATTTATCAGCCATTGCCACACCCAATTCACTAGCATTCATATCAATAGAAATTCCTTTTGTAGTCAAATACCAGATAAGTGGTGTTCCCCAAATAGCTCCTACAGTAAAGGCAAGAACTGAATTGAGCGTACCTTCTAGTGTAAATTGCGCAACAACCTGACCTGGAGTCATCCCCAACGCCACCATTGTTCCAATCTCGCGTTGACGGCGAAAAATGGAAAGCGTCTGTGTATCGAAAATGGCTAGCATGGCCAAAAGCAGAAAAATGATATAAAAAACACTCTGTCCAGCAGCTTTTGTCTTCACCAATTTGGTTGTGGCTTCGGTTAATTTTGTAACTGATTTAAAATCCCAACCATCCATTTTCTTATCCGCAATTTTTGGCGATTTGAGCATAATATTGGCACAACCTTGATTCAAAGTCATTTTCTGCAACTTATCTAACGAAATCCAAATCATTCCATTATCAACAGTCGGAACCGAAGTTTTAAAAATTCCCGCAATTTGAATATCAGCAGCTTCGAACGAGCCATTTTTATCGCGCCAACGCAATGTTATAATATCGTTTAACTTGAGTTTATTTTGCTTAGCCAGAGTTGCTCCAATTACAACTGGTATAAGCTCATTATCTTGTTGTTGCAATACTTTAGTTGGCAAATTCAGCAATTGTTGTGAAGGTCGTATCCCACGTAGAAGCACACCTTTCATACGTCCATCAGGATAAATGG
>JBMOHZ010000268.1:0-4053 GCA_049317585.1 Paludibacter sp. | reverse complement strand
GCAACTTTTCGATTCCATTGTAAGTGCTACGGGAACCATAAAAGCTTCGGTACAAATAAAAAATACAGGAAAAATAGCAGGTACCGAAACCGCACTTTGGTTTATCAAAGATGAAGTTGGTTCCTTGTCTCGACCCTTAAAATCACTTCGTAGTTTCGAAAAAGTGAGCCTAAATGCTGGTGAAGAGAAAACCATAAACTTTGAAATTATTCCAACGGAACATCTATCGTTTCCTGATAAAAATGGAAAACAATTGCTTGAAAATGGAATATTTGAATTAAAGGTGGGCAACCAAAATAAAAAATTAGTTTTTAAAACGCAATAATTTAGTCAAAATGAAAAAACACATTCCGTTTTACTCAATATTGCTTTTTACCTTCTCTTTATTCGCCCAAAACCCAATTGCAAGCTATTATGGCAATGGCAATTATCCCACATGGACCGACCAAGTGAAATGGGACAATCGCATCAATATGAAAACCTTCGATTTTAGTGGAAATGGGTGTGTGAGTTGTACTTCCGAATTTACAAAATTTGAATTTGCACGAGATTTATTATACGCACAAGGTGGCGGTGTACTTTATTATCCCGCTGGCGTTTACGATTTTAGTGCTGTATCTAACGAACTTTCCGATTCAATTTCAGGACGTGGACTTATGTTGCGCTCGGGCGTGGTTATTTTAGGCGAAACACCTACTACTAATAATACTGCTTTGGCAGGAAACATAACTTTACCTACCCAGTTTGTTTTCAAACATAAAACCATTAAAGACATTACTGGAATAGATAAACCCATTCCTACCAACTGGTCTATGTTGGGTTGCATGCCATCCGGAAGTGAAACTTTGAAAGACATAAAAAATATTGGAATTGCATGGGTTGAAATGGATGGAGGTGCCATTTATTTTGGTGGTGAATATACTTGGGGGAGCACTTGGGCTACTGCTGGCGCGTGGTATAGCAACAAAGCTGCCAAAGGAGTCTGGGCCAATCGTATCCCTGATGGAACACATCCTATTGATGCTTTTGCCGGAGCAAAAGGAGATTATATGGGTGCAGGTTCTGGTCGATTGGTATTCGGTTGCGTAGTTAAAAATTCGGTGGTAGGCAATCATAACCTCGTTCAGTATGCCCGCGAAAAATACGACAGCATAAAAGTGAATACATACCCTTACAAATTTGGCGCTCGAGTAGGAGTTTATGGATTTAACGTATTAGTTGCCAACAATTACATGCCTAAACCCGACAAATCGTTTAAATACTCACAAACTACTGCCATTACCCAACAGGACAAGTGCAACCAGGCTTTTGGCAATCGCAGGAGCACTTTAATTTATGATTATGGTAAAAGTTTTGGTATTGATGTAAACAAAGGTTTCCTGAATCCATTTTCAAATACATTGATGGGATATCTGGCCGAAAATGTGGTAGTGCAGGAGAACTTGGTTTATAATCATGGCGCAAAGGGTTTTGAGATTTCGGGAAATTATTTTTTAGTAAAAAACAACAAAAACCTGCGCGACCAACTTTGGGAAAATGACGATGTGTATGGTCTTGGTGCCAATTGGGAGCTGACATTAGATGGATTTTATGAAAGTCAGGCGGGTGGCAATGGCTGTTTGTCCGACAATCTTTCTCGCTCTTTCGATATGGCTGGTAAAAATGGTTGGATTGACAATAATATTTACGACCCCGCTCATTCAAGCCCTGGCAACGATGGCGAAGGCATTCTTTGGCAAGCACATGGTGGCATGAACAGTATAATGTCTTTTGCTATCACCAATAACAATGGTAGCGGCTACATGGCTGGTTATGATGTTGACCAACAAGGCGCTTTGTGGGCATGGAATACAACTTCGCAAATTGGAAATATGAAAGCGGGTGTAATGACCGATGTTGCCATTGTTTCGAACACAGGCACTATTACCACTACGGGCACCGACTTTATTAGCACTTGTCCTACTGGAGTTCCTGCTGCACCAACTAATCTTACAGTGAATTTAGACACAGAAAATTTATTCTCAACAATCAGTTGGAACGATGTAGCAAGTAATGAAATAGGCTTTCGGGTGGAACGTAAGATTGGAAACGGCTCTTGGCAAACCTTAGTTATTCGTCCGCGAAAAAGCCTGGGTTGTCCCGACAACGAGCAAGTGTGGAGAGATTATAATTTGCCGATAAATGCTTCATTTGTATATCGTGTGGTGGCGATTAATTGCGACAATAATGTTGTGGGAGCAAGTGCTGTTTCAGCACCGCTTTTTGTACACAAATCAACTACTTCGTTGGAGCAATCAAAATCTTTCAATAATATTACATTATTCCCCAATCCAGTCAATAACAAGATATATATAAGCGGATTGGATGAAAATTGCCACATTGAAATATACAATGTAATGGGTGTTAAAGTGAAAAGTGTAAGTAGCGCTTCGGAAGTTGAAATGTCTGATTTGAAAACTGGTATATATTATATTTCGATAAAAATGAACGAATTATCAAAGTCATTTAAAATATTAAAAAAGTAACAAGTAGTTACAAGTCAAATTATCAGACAGATAAACACTGACATAAAACATTAAATACGATTTCCTACGAATATATACATGAAAAAAATCATTCTCTCAGCAATTATTTTCTTCGGCTTTTCGCAATTCGGTATAAGTCAAATTGACAGCACCGTAAACGCACTGCCTCGTCCGGGAGCTTTGTGGGAAACAGGCTTCAATAAACGCATTACCCAAATGTGGTCAACGCGCATACCTGCTTATGTACCTAATCCAAATGGAGGTCTTGACAATGGTAAATATGAATGGCCAAAATTACTATCCAAAATGGCATGGTCAGCTACCAACTACAACCCAACCACCATGGCTAATCTAATAGGAATAGGACGACAAATGGTGAATGGCGCTAATGTTGGCAGTTTTAATTCGCCATTTAGCTGCGCTGGCTACGCCATGTATTATTTCCATTGGAAAGACAGTATTGCAAAATATGACCCCACGCAAATCAATTTGATCCATGAGAACGTAAATACTATGTGGTATCAATTGATGAAAGCAGATCATGTCTACGACCCCTGCTGTGGCTATAATGATGCTGGCGGTAAGGAGTTTAACTCCGAAAATTTCCATTGGATGATGCGTTGCACGGGTTATCTTTTTGCACACGAATTGCACAATAAAAACATCAATGGCTTGAATAACAATATGCAAAGTTTCGACTTTTCCTACCAACCTATAACCATACACACTGGTCTGGAGAACCCTGCTACCAAAGACATTGCACCAACGAATGTAAATGTTATCAACTATTTTGACAGTTTTGTAAAGAATCTTACCCGTGCACTTTACAATGCGGGACGGGTGGAATGGAACTCTAACAATTATACAGGTCACACCCTTAATCCACTGCTGACTTTGTATGAAGGTGCAGACAAATGTAACGACCCTAACGGGGCTGCCAATAAAAAACGTGCACAAGCCTGTATTGACTGGATGATGGTGGAAATTGCACTCCATTATCAAGATGGTTTCCAAGCGGCGGCGGATGCCCGTGCCAAAGGCGGCAGTTTTAAACCCTTCGTAGGATCGATTTATCAATATGCCATTCCCTATTTTGCCGATGATGCTCATTACCCTACTTTCCCCACTACAAAATGGCTAACCAAAGACCCTTCCATGATGGAAATCGGATCGCTTTTGAGCAGCAGCTATCGTCCCCCGCAAATAGTGATAGACATTGCCCAACGGAATTTTCCCCTTCCAGTAGAAATACAAAGTGCTAAACCTTTTTATCACATAGATCATGGTACCTATTTCAACAACGATGGAACGGTAAAAGGCGAATGCCCCTACAATGCCTGGAATGGCACTGGCAAAGGTCGTCGATTTGAATTTGAAACTATCTGGATGGATAAAAATTTAACCTTGGCAAGTGCTGCTGTAGGTCGCCCCGATGGTGAACAAGGTACTTATTCTGAGCAATGTATGTGGCGGTTTGCGGTGAAAGGGCAGAAAAACGGTGCGCGAATGCTCAGCGGAAATGCAGGCA
>JBMOHZ010000267.1:0-4056 GCA_049317585.1 Paludibacter sp. | reverse complement strand
AAAATTATCAACTACTATCAGGTTAAATGCAAAGTTTGTTTTTTGCGAAAGTACAGAGCGTATAGCATCGTCAATGGTTTTCACGCGGTTACGAACGGGAATAATGACCGAAGCTTCCACTGGAAATTCACCCTTGTCGAATTCAATTTGGGTAAATTCTGGTTCCAAAAATGCACCAATTTTCTTTAAATGAGCCGTACAAGCAGCTTCCATTTCAATTTGTACCGCACGATTTTTTGGGTCAACATAATCAAAAAGTTTCTCGCCGCTTTTGCGTGTGTCGGTTTCAACCTCGGCATAGAGGTATTCGTTTATATGAAAAAGCTCTGCTTTGCGCGATACTTTTAAGCGTAAATCGTACAATCCAGCAAACTGATAATCTACTTTCATCTTATCTACAGCCTTACACAAGCGTTTAGCATTGTAAAAAAGTAGCGAGCCAAAATTAAAATCGTCGCGCAATGAACCTTCCTGATAATCAATTACGGGCAAATTTGAACGTACGCCATCAGCGATTTGGTAATAATCTGAATATACCATGCCGGCATCAGTTGCTTTGGCAATATTATAAAAACGTTCCAAAGCATATTGACCAAGTTCGAGTGTAGTATATTTGCTATAGATAAGCGAATATTCAACATCCGATTTTTCAGCAATTTTTTGAATAGTAGTACTACTTTGAAATGAATCAATCTCAATTATTTCGCAAGCATCAATTGCTGCAAGATTCATTTCAGTAGTTAGCAAGTAAATCTTATTTACTAAAGTAGATTCTTGTAGGTTTTTAATGGTCGACTGTGCTTGAGCAGCATCTTTATACGCTAAAAAGCAATTAATGGTTTTCATTTTATATTTCTTGTTTTTCGTTTTTTTACTATATGTAATTTGCTTCGCTAGATATTAGGCTTCCCCGTGATTTTATTGTATTTTGAGACGCTGAGCGTCACTTCTCTACTTTCTAAATTCTGTTATCTGCCGTCTTAAAATTTAAAACCTATATTGTACAAATGCTTCAATTGCTTCGTAAGAAGCCAGACCTAGTTGCGAATAAAGTTCGGCTGTAGCTCGGTTGCGGTCTTCGGAGCGTTGCCAAAAAAGGCGTTCGTCATTTCCCATAAATGGCGCACTTTCCATTTGCGACTGGTGGCGCAGTATGGAGTTTCGCTTATTGCGCAATTCTTCGGGACTTATTGGTACTGCCATTTCGATATGGTCAATTTCCCACTCTTTCCATGCTCCACGATACATCCAAACGCGGCAATCTTGCATGTAAGCCTCGTTTTTTAGTTCGTCGATTGCAGCTAGTGCAGCATCAAGGCAAACTTTGTGAGTTCCATGCGGATCAGCAAGGTCACCAGCCACATAAATCTGTTGTGGTTGAAGTTCGGCAATTAATTCTTTAATAATATCAACATCGGCTCTACTTATTGCTCCTTTTTTAACGGTACCTGTTTCGTAAAACGGAAGATTCAGAAAATGTACATTTTTCGAAGGAAGATTAATATATCGACAAGCTGCTTTGGCCTCACCACGACGGATAAGTCCTTTCAGATTTAAAATATCGCGTGTGTCTAAATCTCCTTTCTTTTTATCATTCAGCAGAAAATTACGGAATTCGCTGTATTTTGCTTCGAGGGTGCTGTTTTCGGCATCAAACATTTCTTTGAATCCTTTCAGAAAAGCCAGAAAACGTATTACCTCTTCGTCGGCTACTGCAATATTTCCGGATGTTTGATAAGCCACATGCACGTTATGATGTTGATCAACAAGGCGTTTAAAGGTACCACCCATCGAAATCACATCATCGTCGGGGTGCGGGCTAAAAATCAGCACATTTTTCGGATAAGGAAGCGCTCGTTCAGGACGATTGGTGTCGTCAGCA
The DNA here is from genome assembly GCA_049317585.1 of Paludibacter sp. Lineage (GTDB taxonomy): Bacteria > Bacteroidota > Bacteroidia > Bacteroidales > Paludibacteraceae > Paludibacter. Next base: position 2,174 of record JBMOHZ010000267.1, on the reverse strand, counting down.
TTCGGTTTACCTCCTGGCCAACCGGTAATTGTATGTTGTAAATCGTTGAAAATTTTTATATTTACATTGTATGCTGATCCATACACAGCCAACAACTCACTCAGCCCATTGTCGTTGTAATCCTTATTGGTCAGTTTAAGAATTGGTTTGTTTATTTTTTGACAAAGCCAAACAATAGCTCGGCGAATCAATTTATCGTCCCACTCGCACGAAGTTACCAACCAGGGTTGACTCAATCGTGTTAACTCACTTGCTGATGAAAGGTCGAGGCAAACTTTGGCGTTGGTGTGCGACTGTAGGTAGGAGGCAGGCATGGTATCGTCCATGGCACCTTCTATCGTTTTTTTTATGACAGTCGATTTATGTTCGCCCCAAGCCAATAACACAACTCGTTTGGCTTTTAATATTGTGCCTATGCCCAAGGTAATGGCGCTTATGGGTACCAAATCAATTTTTCCAAATAGCTCGGAAGCGTCTTTTTTCGATAAATTATCAAGCAAAATTAAACGAGTAGCCGAATTCATTTGTGACCCAGGCTCGTTAATGCCAATATTACCTGATCTTCCTATGCCTAGCAATTGAAAATCGATACCGCCAAGCTCCTTAATTTTTTCCTCGTAGCGCTTACATTCTTCAATAATATCCGATTTATCAACCGTAACATTCAGCGTGTGAATGTTTTCGGGTAATACATTGATATGATTAAACAAAAGCTCTTTGAGTTTACCTAAACAACCCTTGGTTGGCGATGTAAGTGGGTAAAATTCGAAGAGATTTACAAAAACCACATTTTCAAAACTCAGTTTCTCAGTTTTATGCAAACGGACCAATTCGTTAAAAACACCCACATGTGTTTTACCATTGGTAAGACCTATCACACATTTTTCACCTACAAGTTCTTTTTCTTTTATTAATAATGCAATTTCGTGAGCTACATGTATTGAGCCAATATTTTCATTATCAAAAACTTCTGTAGGTATTTTCTCAAAACGTGTTACGCGCGAAAGTTCAAACACATCTTCTGGTTGATAATACTTTTTGGGAATACGAGTCAACGTTATTTGTGAACTTAAATTTGTTTTCATTCCTTTTATTTGAAATTGTATTTTTCTATTACGCATTTTGAAATGCAAAAGTAGTCATTTTTTTGAAATATTCAAATTTAGTGCAAACGTTTGCAGAAAAATCAATAATTTTTTGGTCAAGTCAATCATTTTGTGTTATTTTGCAGAATCAAATAAAATTTTAAATAAAAAATAAAACAATAAATGATACTAATTGCCGATAGTGGCTCGACAAAAACAGATTGGTGCGTAGTTGAAAATGGAAAAATTGTTCAGCAAATTTTCAGCAATGGTATAAATCCATTTTACCAAACCGAATCTGAAATTAGGTTTGAAATTGAACAAAATCTAGCGCCTCAATTACGAGGTTTGGTCATACATAATATTTATTTTTACGGAGCTGGCTGTTCGTTTCCCGAAAAAAAAGCTATGGTGAGCAATGCTCTAGGTCAGTTTTTTAAAGACACGCCCATCGAAGTTCAAAGTGACTTGCTTGGAGCTACGCGTGGATTGTTGCTCAACAATGAAGGCATCGCTTGTATCTTAGGTACAGGCTCTAATTCATGCTATTATAATGGTAGCGAGATAGTAAGCAATGTATCGCCTTTGGGATATATACTTGGTGATGAAGGAAGTGGTGCTGTTTTGTCGAAAATATTTGTTGCCGATTGCCTTAAGAATCAAGTGTCGGAAAAAACTAAAAATGCATTTTTCGACAAATACCAACTTACACCAGCCACAATTATGGAGAATGTTTACAAAAAACCATTCCCGAATCGCTATTTGGCTCAATTCGCCCCTTTTCTATCCGAAAATATAAACCAACAAGAAGTTTACAATATTGTATATAATGGATTTGTATCTTTTTTTGAACGTAATATACAACAATATCCTTATCAAAAACTCGCAACATCATTTGTGGGCTCGGTAGCATTCCATTTAAAAGATGTGCTCGAATTAGCAGCTCAGCAATGTGGTGTTAAGATTGGAAAAATTGTAAAAAGTCCAATGGAAGGGTTGGTAGAATATCATCGACCCCTAACCCCTAAAGGGGAATAAGAATATAAGCCATTAACGCCTAAATAGAATGATGAAGTAGCAATAATAATA
>JBMOHZ010000266.1:0-4065 GCA_049317585.1 Paludibacter sp. | reverse complement strand
CGCCAATCTCTTTCAATAAATTTAATGTAATAGTTTTCGAAACCGAAGTTCCTGACATAACACCCTGTATAGTTTTAGTACCTGCTGTAATGGCATATTCAACCGATGTAGCTGTTTTTTCGTTGTTTATACGGGTAATGGTTAGTATGTCGTACTGGCAGAACTTTTGTGGAAAATACGTCACAACCGGAACATTGGTATTGCCAATCAGATAATAATTTCCTTTGGCATCAGCAGTCCCTTTCGTTCCATCCGCCGACCACAGATTAAAGGTCAGATTATCAAAACTTAATGTTTGGTCAACGCCAAAATACTCGTACGGAATCATATCAATTTTATACACATTGGCAGCCACTTTTCGCATCAAAGTTTTGGCATGCGTAGTTGCATTATTTGGGTCGAATTGAATATGAGCATCCAAAAACTTATTCAAACCACTTTCCATATAAATGGTTTCCTTGGCCGACAAACCTCCTAAAGTACCATCTACAAAGGCTTTTGAAGTGTTTACAAGTATAGAAACAGGCGTATCGATATTAAAATTGGCAGGATAGGTCTGAACCGCAAGTCCCGACGACTTGAATGTGCCGATTTGCACGCGTGGACACATCATGCTAAAAGCACCTGTTACCGTTGCCCCATCTTTCTATTTTAACAACATCCAAAAATATTTATCGAATGTGGCTAAATCGGCAACCGTTTTGCTGAAATAAGTGGTTGGCGAAAGTGTCATGCTCCAAACCATACTGCCTTTTGTAGGCTCGTGTTTCAGTTTGGCAAAATCCGACGAATTTGTCCAATTACCTGCATCGGGCTCCGAAGGCTGCCAAGCCCACATATATACATCCTGTCCGGCGGTAAATTTTGTTCCTGTAAGGTCGAAATACCACGTTACGGGTTCGTCAACATTCCAGATAATCGGGAATGTCCATGTATTGGCAGGAGCTGGTTCGGCAGCTTTTGTGGTGCTCACAAACGACACCAACACCAGTAGCCAAACAACCAATGAATACCGTTTGTGTGTCGATGCGTTTGATTTAAAAATTGATTGATTCATGTTTTCGTATTGCAATTAAATAGGCAATTTTATTTTGTAATTTTGAACGATTCGGTTTTGCCATTGCTATTAAGTTGCAAAATGTACATTCCTTTGGCAACGCCCGACATATCTACACTGATTTCCTGCTGATTAGCCGAAACTGGCACCCGTTGCATCATCGTTCCTTTGGCATCGAAAATAGCAACATGCTGCACGATATTGTTACCTGCATTTATGATAAGTTTATCAACAACAGGATTTGGGTAAACTGAAAAACGGTTCGAAATCGGGTTTTTGGCGTTTGTGGTAACAGTTACACTGGCCGGAACAGAGAAGGCTTGCGTTTCGATTAAACCATTGCTGCTGCGAATTTTCATCCAAAATCCATTTGGGTTGCTAGTTTGAAGTTCGGTTACAGTCTTTCCATAAAAAGTGGTCGGTGTAATGGTAATGCTATAGGTTTGTGCACCAACTCTTGTTAGTTTCGATACATTATCGGCGCTTGGGATATTCCATGTGCCTGTACGTCCGTTTATAGTTTCAGGGTTTGCAGGATCCCATGCCCACAAGTACAATGAATCTTTTCCAAGAATTGAACCTGTTAAGTCAAAAGTCCAGGTAACTGGCTGATTCAATGTGTACGAGCCGGTTGAAACACCGTTTTGAGTACAAGTTGCTTTTGGTCCTTTATCGGTAAAAGTGGTAGTTGTCTGAAAAGGATTGATTTTGCTTTTTGGAAATGTAAAACTCAATGTGCCCGATGCATCGGTTGACGTTTGAATATTAAACCAACACACATGTTTCGAATTACTTAAAAATTCGGTTTGAGTATGAGCAAACGCAACAGCAGGAATAAAGGAAACAGTCCATTTTAATGTACCTGCCACATGTACCATACTTGCCGAACCACCCCAATTAAAAGTCCATGGACCCCAAAAATAAGCATATAGGGTTTCGGTGCCATCAAGGGTTGTTCCACTATTTGTAAAATCGGCTGTAAAAGTAACGGTTTTGTTTGCTAATGTAGGAAGTGAATCAGTTAAAGCCAAATCGGTAGTGATAACAGGGTTTTTTCCACCAATAAGTCCGGCAGAAACAGTAAATGTAAAACTGAATATTGCAATTAATGCAACAGTAAGCGTAATTTTTTTCATGATACTATGTTTTTAATTGATTTATTTTGAGTTGATTATTCGTTATTTACTTTACAAAGGCGGTAAGTGTACGACACAAATGCCACCCCATTGGACCTGCGTGTAAGTTTGAATTCGAACACATCCAACAGTCCGGGCACTGAGCTTAATGTGAGCGTGGCTATTTTCTTAGTCTTAGCCTGGTCGCTATATAAATATATTTCGTTGGGCGATGTGTCGGTATTCGGGTATAAGTTGGGCATGTCCCAATAGCCACTTATAGGAATAAGTGCAGGAGCATCACCTGTAACAGTGTAGGAAGTTGGGTTATTTTTGGCATCGGTACCAAAGTCGATACTAAACGAAATAAAACTGAACTGACGCGATAAACCCAAATCGGTTATAGATTCGCCTGCAGCTTTTGCCAGTTCGTCGGTTTGCTTTACGCTAATGGCCGACCATTGTCCGCCTATTTTTTCGGAAATTGAAATGGGTGCAACATAAGCGCCATCGTCGGTAGTAGCGCAAGCCGTAAGCAGTAAAAACAAGGTGAAAAGCACTGGAAAGTGAATGTTTCGTAATTGCATTTTATTGGAGAATTTAAGGTGAAACTGTAACTGAAAATTATGACCCGAAAATCACAATGCAAATGTAAAGGTAATTACACAAAAATAGCAGCTATATAAACAAAGATATAACATTATATTTTAATAAAATAGACTTTAATAGCTGATAATCAATTATTAATAGGAGTAATTTACTTTAATAAATATAATACAAATATGGTTATTGCATAATATGTATGACTTGAAAAAATATCCTTTTTTCAAGTCATACATAAGCTAACGAATTTTTTATTCAATAATTTGAATATTATCATTCATGTTCAATTAAATGTAAGCAAAACTTACAAATGTATCCTAATATAAAACAAATATGAACTTTTTACAGCAAAAAATCATTACATTTGTGTCAAAAATTTAATGGAATTGGAAGTATGGATATAATTATACGAAAGTTTTTAGTGTGTTTGATAGTACTTATTTTCATTTTACCAAAGGTAAAAGGCGAAACTACAATCACAACTGAAAATGCCCACGAAGTAACGCTTTACATAATGCCAACCATGTATCCGTTGGACTGGAGTAGTCCTTCGGCACTGTACAAAACCATGAAAGATTGTTACGTGAAAACAATTGGGCTGCCCGATAATTACTTATTGGGGCACATGGCAGTAAAACTAGAATCCTCATTGCTCGAAAAGCCAATTTTGATGGCGCAAACATCTGGTTCTGTTCAAGAAAAAACGGATTTAATATTGAAGCAAAAAGTAGGTTTTGGTATCATGGGCGCTGCACTTACAGGACGTATTGAGACTGAAAAGGAATTGGAACACAAATTACATGTTTATGCTAAAAGGCAAAAATTAGCATTCCTAAAATACCGTATTAGCGAAAAAGCGATGCACCGGATTTTGACTTTTATCGACAAATACACACAAAAAATAAATGCAAAAAATGCGGCTTGCGATTTTTATGGTGGTGCGTTCTGGCCTCGCTATCAAAACGAAGGTGGTGGATGCACTACTTTTGGTATTGCCCTAATCGATTTGGTAAATGCCCTTACGCCCGAAACCGAAAAATGGCGTATGGAACTTAAAATTCCTAACAGTATTATTGGGGGCGAATTTAATAATGGTAAAAAAATAAAAAATACAACTATCAAAAGAACCAAATCGTGGTTTGAAAAAGAAGGAACGCTCAACGAAGATTACGTTAAATACCTTGTGTATGAGCCAAGTATAATGTTCGATTGGATTTTGGAAAACAGAACCAAAAATATGGAAGGATATATTGCTTCCGAAGAAGCTGGAGTTCCTGGGGTAATAATTGA
>JBMOHZ010000265.1:0-4074 GCA_049317585.1 Paludibacter sp. | reverse complement strand
TATTTGTAATAGCTGTTAATACCGGCCCACTCGACGAAAAAGTGCTATGGGATAGTGGTGCCGATATTGTGCTCGACAGCATGCAAGAATTATACGAAAAGTGGGAAGAGTTTAGTAAGCAGTTTGTATAATTTATTGGTGATTAAAGGCCAGCTAATGGCTTTACTTAGATTTATTTTGAAATTAAAAATATGTACAACTTTTTAAGAACGTTTTTTTTAATTGCTTTATTTGCTACTGCAATATGTCTATATGCTCAGGAAGAGGAGAAAAAAGATGTTTTTTTACCGCGGATTGAGGGTACAATACGAGCAAAATACGAGTATTTTTCGGATGTTGACGAACATAGGTTTCAGGTGCGTAACGCTCGTTTTAGTGTTCGTGGTAAGTTTTCGCCAATTACATCATACAAAGCTGAAATTGATCTATCGGACGAAGGTAAAACAAAAATGCTGGATGCTTATGTTCGCTTGCAACCTCAAAAAAATTGGAATTTCACCATCGGCCAACAAAAAGTACCTTTCAGTACCGACAATTTACGCTCACCTCATGAATTATATTTTGCCAATCGCTCGTTTATGGGCAAACAACTTACTAATTTACGAGATGTGGGCGTTTCTGCAAGTGTTTCGAACGAAAAAGTAATACCTTTCGATGCAATTGTGGCAATATTTAATGGATTAGGACTTTATACTCAAGACAAATCGATGAAAATCCATGAACTTAGTTATGGTACACGCATTGTTTTTTTTCCAAAAAACAAGTTTCAACTATCGCTGAATGCGAATACGATTCATCCATCGACTTTTCGTATGACCTATTATAATGCAGGTGTGGCTTATCGTTTTGGAAACTTCCATCTTGAATCTGAATATTTGTATAAAACATACAGCGAAAATACACTTTTGACTTCAAATTCAACAACAGGATTCTTTGTTTTTGGAGCATATAATATAAAAACTCCAAAATTAAAGAACATTAGCCAAATTACACCAGTTTTGCGCTTCGATGGCATGACAAGAAATCTGAAATACGATATTCAAAGCTCAAGTTCAATTGTAACAAAAATTGACGAAGCCAGTACACGTTTGACAGGTGGCGTAATTATTAGCCTTGCTAAACAGTTTTTGAATGATATTCGTTTGAATTATGAACGTTACTTCTGGGAAGATGGGCATTTGGCCGAGAATAAGTTTGTAGCGGAATTTGTGGTTAAGTTTTGATTTTTTTTAATTATTTTTGCAAGCTAATTTATTCTATATTAAATGCAGGTTTATAAATATCCACCACGTGAACAATGGGCTGAACTTTTAGCTCGTCCGGTTTTTGACAGTAGCGAACTGTTCGGAATTGTCGAAAAAGTGCTTTCGGAAGTACAAAAAAATGGCGATAAAGCGGTGCGAAGCTATACGGCTAAATTCGACAAGGTTACACTTGAAACGTTTGAAGTGACGAGCGACGAAATGGCCGAAGCAGAAAACCTTGTTTCGAAACAGCTGAAACAAGCCATTGAAATGGCGCGTAGGAATATTTGGAAATTTCATGTGGAACAACAGCACGATTTACCCGAAATTCAAACTTCGCCAGGCGTACTTTGCTGGCAAAAAGCTGTAGCAATCGAAAAAGTAGGATTGTATGTACCTGGTGGCACTGCTCCTTTGTTTTCTACCGTGTTGATGCTTGGCATTCCTGCTTCCATTGCCGAATGTAAAGAAATAGTGCTTTGCACACCACCCAATGCCGAAGGAAAAGTGCATCCAGCTGTGCTGTATGCTGCCAAAATAGCGGGTGTTCATAGAATTTTTAAAATTGGTGGTACACAGGCAATAGCGGCCATGGCCTATGGAACCGAAACGGTGCCCAAAGTATATAAAATTTTTGGACCAGGAAATCAATACGTTACGGCTGCCAAACAATTGGTATCGCTGCGCGATGTGGCTATTGATATGCCTGCAGGACCATCGGAAGTGGAAGTGCTGGCCGACAATACTGCCAATCCGGCTTACGTGGCTGCCGATTTACTTTCGCAAGCTGAGCATGGCGCCGACAGTCAGTCTATTTTAATTACAGTCGACGAATCGATGGTTGAAAAAGTATTGGAGCAAATTGATATTCAGCTAGAACTACTTCCTCGCAAAGAATTGGCTAAGAAATCATTGGCTAATAGTAAAATTATTGTTGTGAAAACATTGGAAGAAGCTGTGGAAATGACCAACGAATATGCACCCGAACACTTGATAATTTCAACACATTATCACAATGGCGTAGCGGCGAATATAACCAATGCAGGATCAGTGTTTTTGGGAAATTATAGCCCTGAGAGTGCCGGCGATTATGCATCAGGTACAAATCATACACTGCCAACCAATGGTTATGCTAAAGCGTATAGTGGTGTTAATATGGATAGTTTTGTACGCAAAATAACATTCCAGCAATTATCAAAAGAGGGATTAACCAACTTGAGCAATGCCATAATTTTAATGGCCGAAAACGAAGAACTACAAGCACATAGCAATGCTGTAAAAATCAGGTTGGATAACGAGCAACGAGAACGAGTTAAAGCGGAGAGAAGATAATGATTAACGAATTATTGCGCGAAAACATAAAAAACATGCAGCCTTACTCGTGTGCGCGCGACGAGTTTAAAGGCGAGGCTTCTGTTTATTTAGATGCCAATGAAAATCCTTACAATGACCCTTACAATCGTTATCCTGATCCACTGCAATGGAAACTAAAGGAAGCCATTTCGAAAGTGAAAAATGTACCCGTCGAAAATATATTTTTGGGAAATGGTAGCGACGAGCCTATTGACTTACTTTACCGCGCTTTTTGTGAACCTCGACAGGATAATGTAGTAGCCATAGAACCTACATATGGTATGTACAAAGTGTGTGCAGCTGTAAACGATGTAGAATATCGCAAAGTGTTATTGAACGAAAATTTTGATATTGAAGCATTTAAATTGATTGATTCGGCCAATCTGAATACAAAAATCATTTGGTTATGTTCGCCAAACAACCCTACAGGCAATAGCCTGAATACCGACGAAGTAATGAAAGTGCTCCAATGGTTTCGAGGAATTGTGGTGGTCGACGAGGCTTATATTGATTTTTCGGAAAGTCAAAGTTTTAGTGCTTATATTGCACAATTTCCTAATTTGGTAGTGCTACAAACACTTTCGAAAGCTTGGGGAAATGCTGCCATCCGACTCGGAATGGCTTTTGCATCAACAGCAGTAATTGATGTGCTCAACAAAATTAAATATCCATACAATATCAATATCCTAACACAGGAACATGCCAAAAAAGTGCTAGCAAATGCTGCACAAACCACAAAATGGGTGCAAGCCATATTAACCGAACGCACCCAACTAATAGACAAGTTAAAGGAATTAGTTTTAGTAAAACACATATATCCTACCGATGCTAATTTTGTGCTTGTAAAAGTAGATAATGCTAATATTGCTTACAACTGGTTGGTAAACAAAGGCATAATAGTTCGCAACCGCAGCAGTGTAACACTTTGTGGCGACTGCCTACGCATTACCGTGGGTACTCCTGACGAAACCAACGAATTAATAGCCTCTCTGAAAGATTTTGGTACGGTATTTAAATAAATTTACCAACTATCCAATTTTAACCGAAGTCATGGTTAATGACCCTGCAACTGGTTTATCGTTAAAAAAGCGGAGTTGATCCTTGCTTTCCTGTAATGCAAGTACGTACAACAAAGGTAAGTAATGTTCGGGCGTTGGTATGGCCATTTCGAATGCACTTCCGAGTTTATTATAATGTATTAACGCCTGATGGTTGGCATCCAGCATAAGTTGCTTCATGGTATTATTTGCTTCCAATGCCCAATCGTATCCAACGTTATCGTTGAGCTTTTGCCAATTTACCATTCGCAGGTTATGTACCAAATTACCACTTCCTACAATTAAAACACCATTGTTTCGTAACCATTTTAGCTCCTTAGCTAGTTCGTAGTGTTGCTCTGGTGTCTTATTGTAATCGAGGCTCAACTGAATTATTGGGATATTTGCCTTTGGGTAAATATGTTTTATCACTGACCACG
>JBMOHZ010000264.1:0-4091 GCA_049317585.1 Paludibacter sp. | reverse complement strand
ATGCGGCACTCAAAAAACATTACGGCGGTGTGGCCGACCGCACAGGGCAGTTTGGAGCGTTGCGTGGCTCTATGCAATTGGCCAAAGATGTGGAATTTGTTGATCAAAATCCTATTGGTCGTTCATCTCGCTCGAATCCAGTAACCTACATAAAAGCCTACGACGAAATTCGCAAACTATTTGCCGACCAGCAACTATCGAAACAAATGGGCTATTCGGCTTCGCATTTTTCGTTCAACACCGAAGGCGGAAGATGCGAGGAATGTCAGGGTGAAGGAACTGTAACCGTAGAAATGCAGTTTATGGCCGACCTGGTGCTCGAATGTGAACATTGCCACGGAAAGCGTTTTAAACAAGATATTTTAGATGTGTATTATAACAATGTAAACATTTACGATGTATTGGAAATGACAGTAAATCAAGCTATTGAATTTTTTGGCGAACATGCTGGCACTACCGAAAAGAAAATTGTAAAACGCATGAAACCGCTTCAGGATGTGGGCATTGGTTATGTAAAACTCGGACAATCGAGTAGCACTTTGTCGGGTGGTGAGAGTCAGCGGGTAAAACTAGCTTCGTTTTTGGCCAACGAAAAGCCCGAACCAACCATTTTTATATTCGATGAACCTACTACGGGACTTCATTTTCACGACATAAAAACACTGCTCAAAGCCTTGGATGCCCTTATTGCCAAAGGTCACACAGTAATAATTATCGAACACAATGCCGAAGTAATAAAATGTGCCGATCATATTATCGATATTGGACCTGAAGGAGGCGACAAAGGCGGTAATTTGGTTTACGAAGGCACTCCCGAGGGCATTGTTGCCTGCGAATGTTCGTACACCGGTAAGTTTTTGAAAGAAAAGCTATAACATCTACTAATAGTTGGCTTTTAACATTATAAAATGAATAGAATTAATTAAAATTACAAAACCTATGAACAAGAATAGATTAGAAGCATTCAGCGATGGTGTTTTGGCCATTATTATCACCATTATGGTCCTAGAATTTAAGGTACCTCATGGCAGCGACTGGAAACAGTTAGAAGAATTAATACCTGTATTTATCAGTTATGGACTTAGTTTTTCATACATTGGTATATATTGGGGCAATCATCATCACTTACTACATTCAGTAAAAGAGGTTTCGAGTACTATGATATTATCCAACCTCAATTTGCTCTTTTGGTTATCGTTGGTGCCATTTGCTACGGCATGGATGGGCGAAAATCATTTTGAAACCAATACCGTAGCAATGTATGGAGCAGTTTTATTGCTATGTGGTACAGCATATTACATGCTTCAGGAAACTGTGAAGAAAAATTCCAAGGACAGTGATGCATTGAAAGAAGCATTTAAAATGTCAAGTAGAAAAGGTATGATTTCGTTGGTAATGTACATTTTAGCCATTCCATTGGCTTATGTACATCCGTATATATCATACGGAATTTTCATTGTTAGCTCCATTATGTGGCTTATTCCTGATAAGAATATTGAAAAAGCGTTGAAGGCAGAAAAATAATTAAACTTACTTTTTTAAAAAAAGATTGATACTTTTAAAGTAAAAACCAAGCACATTCGTCTTCAGAATTATGGAGACAACAATTCATATTTCAATGTCCGAACAAAAAGCGAAATCCATAACCAATACCATTCAGCAGTTTGGCAAAAACTTGTTTGGTTTTGTACGTGGGCGCGTAAAGTCGGTAGAAGACGCAGAGGATGTGGTTCAAGATGTTTGGTATCAACTCAGTAAGCTGAATAATATAGCCGAATTGGAGAATGTAAGTGCTTGGCTGTACGAAGTAGCGCGCAACAAAATAACCGACAAAGGCCGCAAAAAAACTAGTTTGGCGTTGGAAGATTATAGCTACGAAAATGACGATGGTGAGTTCAATTTCAAAGAAATTCTGCTTATGGACGACAGCGATAATCCTGAATTAGGATTTTTCAAGGAACTTTTCTGGAAAGAATTTCAAACGGCGTTAGACGAATTACCAACAAACCAAAGGGAAGTGTTTCTGCTCAACGAAATGGAGGATATGACTTTACAGCAAATTGCCGACCAACAAGGAGAAAACCTGAAAACAATTATCAGTCGCAAGGGCTACGCTGTCAAACATTTGAGAAACAAACTGAATTATTTATACAAAGAACTGAATTATTGACCATTTATATATTTACAAATAAAAGAGATTATGGAAACAAATAAAAACGATAACAGAAAAAGAAAAATATTCTTTCTGCCATTATTTATCATTGGATTTTTTGGGTTAAGTGCCATTGTTATGCTATTGTGGAACTGGATATTACCTGCAATTTCACCACTTACTCCAATTGGGTATTGGCAGGCGATGGGTCTATTAGTTTTATGCCGAATTTTATTTGGTAGATTTAATTTTAACCGCCATCATAACAAAGTACATAGTCATTTTACTCAACATGCAGCATTTAAAGATAAGTTTATGGAGATGAGTGAGGATGAAAAAATGCAATTTAAAAGTCAATGGAAAAGTCGCTGTTGCAGTAAATAATAAACACGCTTTTTTACCAAATATAGAAAGTCCGTCAGCAATGATGGACTTTTTTTTTGCAATTTGTATTTTATTTAAAGTAAAACAATGAGTTGTTCGTCTTCAATAATATAAGATTAAAAACAAATTTAAACAACAAATTTAATTAAAAACAAAATGACAAGAACAATTTTAAAAACAGTATTTGTAGGCATCATAATTGGTGCTTTGGCATTCTTTATGCCAAAATTAGGAGTAGGAATTTTAATTATCTCCTTATTAATGAGACTTTTTTGCAGATGTGGGCATGGAAGGTGCTGTAGTCACCACCGTGGAAGTAGATTTCAAATGATGGATAAACTACGTTCGATGAGCGACGAAGAATATGCCGAGTTCAAAAACAATCATGGCATGGGATGTTGCCATTTTAACCAAAAAAATGGGACCGATTCAACATGCTGTTCGGATTCAAAAACTACTGAAACTAAAAAGTAATAAACTTATAAAAAACAAATAACATGTCAAGAAAATCAAGATTCTTTGTAGGCCTAACAGTTGCCGTTCTCACTTTTGGAGGTTTATTTGCCACCATGGGACCATCACATTTTAATTGCGGACGCCCAATGTGCCATCCTCACGAACATCACTGTTGTATACACGAAAGCCATCATAACGAGTGTGGAGATATAACTAAAGAACACAATGTGGCAAATGATTCGCTGAAATAAAACTTGTGTCAAACCAATTTTCACTTTCAAGTTATAAATATTCACTTTCAAAAAAAAACCTTGCTGAAAACTTTTCGGCAAGGTTTTTTTGTTCAAAATAAAAAATTTGTAAAGCTATGAAAGACCTCCAATAACTTAAATTTCAAATAGAATTCGGATAAAACGAAAAGCTCTTTTTTGCCTTCAATAGCGTTATTGGTATAAACTCTGTTGTAAATTTTCTGAGTGACTATACGACATTATTCTTACGATTTCTTTCATTTATTTGCTGTTTGATTTTGGAGTGTTACAAAAAAGCAGTATTTTTGTGCCGAATTATCAGAAAAACGATAAAAACACACCAAAAATAGCGGCGATTTTTTTAATATGGAGAAAGTAAATAAGATTAGCACACTGAAAATGATGAATGGTAACGAAGCAGTTGCCAGAGGTGCATTTGAAGCAGGCGTTAAAGTTGCTTCCGGTTTCCCGGGCACACCTTCCACCGAAGTAATGGATTATACCAAACACAGTTACCCTGATATATATTGCGAATGGTCAACAAATGAGAAAGTAGGTTTAGAAGTAGCCATAGGAGCTTCGTTTGCAGGATACAGGAGCTTTGCAGTAATGAAAACTGTAGGCTTACATGTGGCAGCCGATGCATTGGGCGGCGCTGCCGGCAGTCAGATTAACGGTGGTCTGGTATTGGTAGTAGGTGATGATGTAGGCCGTATTGCAGGTGACGATTATAACGATGTTCGTCATTATGGAAATATGTTTAATATTCCAGTTTTGGAGCCGAGCGACAGTCAGGAGGCCAAGGATCTGATGATTAAAGCATTCGAAATTAGCGAAGAATACAGCAC
>JBMOHZ010000263.1:0-4133 GCA_049317585.1 Paludibacter sp. | reverse complement strand
CGTTAGGCGGCATGGGATGACAAACAGCATATTAATATTGTTAGTTCTATTGTAAATTCATTAAACCACAAAATTCAGTAACAAAATGAAATATATTATTTCAACTTCTTTTTTCCTGATAGTTAATTTAAGCATTTGCTTTTCACAAACACAAGGAGAATTGAATGAAACTGCCTGTAATTCTTACCAAAAGGCAGATAAAAAATTGAACGAGATTTATCAAAAGGTTTTAAAAGAATATGCATTAGATACAATATTTATTAAAAAATTTAAAACAGCTCAACGTCAATGGGTCCGATTGCGCGATGCAGATATAGAAGCAAGATTCCTTCCAGGGGAATTTTATGGTACAATTGAATCAATGTGCCGATGTGCAATATTACAAGATATGACAAACGATCGTATCAAATATATTAGTTTGTGGATTGAAGGTCTCGAGGATCAAGAAGGATGTAAAGGTACAGTCAAAGAAAAGGAATGATATCTAATTGAAATTATAATTAACCTTACCACATTAAGGATTATTATATAACAAAACACGCCGCCTAACGAACTTTCAACCGCCACAAAACCAATGTTAGTAAGGCTTTTAAAACGTTAACCTTTGGGGCGGTTGCAAGCCATACGTTAGCGCACATTAAATAAAACTAACCAAACTCAATGAAATGAAAAGACTTGTAATACTCTTATTGATTATTTCGCCCTTTGTGCTGTCAGCACAGGGAAATATTACGAATTCCGTTTCAACGAATTATAATTGGAATTATGTTGGCGAACCGGCTTTCGCATTTGGCGGTTACTGGTGGCAGGGAACTTATCTCAGCTTAGCCTTCGGACCTTCGGAAAAAGCCTATGTTGCATTTACCGATTGGGCGAATGATGGGAAACTAACCGTTATGAAATTTGAAGGAAACCAATGGATGATTGTAGGCAATGTTGGTTTTTCGGCTGGAACAGCAAATTATGTAAAACTGATATTCAATGATGCTGGTCAACCGTTTATTGCTTATAGGGATGGCGGCAATTCACAAAAAGCAACTGTAATGAAATTTGACGGTTTGAATTGGGTGCCTGTCGGAAATCCTGGTTTTTCTACTGGAGAGGCATTTTTTACTAGCCCTACATTTAGTCCAACTGGTGAGCTTTATATAGCCTTTTCAGATTTAGCTTTCGACAGTAAAGCTACCGTAAAAAAATTCGATGGGATTAATTGGATTGATCTTGGAAATCCTCACTTTTCTGATGGAGCTGCCTACTTCATTTATCTTACTTTCAACAATTCTAATGAGCCTTGTGTGGGATACTCCGATTACTCTAATGGCAGGAAAGCGACAGTGAAGTGTTACGATGGCACATCATGGACTACTATGGGAAGCAATGGTTTCTCAGTGAATGAAGCTCAAGACATCAACTTACAGTTGAACCCAGTTGATCATAAGCTTTATATTTCGTATAAAGATCTTGATTGGGGAAATTATCTGAGATCCACTGTCATGAGATACGATGAAACAGGTTGGGTGACAGTTGGGACAGCAGGGTTTTCGCCAGGTGAAGTAGGCTACCCGAGTTTTAAAATTAGTAAGGAAGGAAAACTGTATGTTGGTTTCGGTGACGCACAAAACAATTACAAAGCGTCAGTAATGACTTTTAACGGTTCGAACTGGGTGATGGTGGGAAACCCTGGCATCTCTCCAGGGGATGAATTATGGCTGAATGAACTAGCGGTCAACCAAAACGGCACCCCCTATTTCGCTTTTAACGATAGAGGGCATAATACTGACAGTTGTATGATTTACGTAATGAAGTATGACTCAGTCACAGTAGGTGTAGCTGCACTTTTATCTAAAGTTTGCGTATACCCCAATCCGGCAACATCAGAAATTACCTTCGATTTACCATCCATACAGGGACAAAAAACAAAACTCGAAATTCTGACAGCAAATGGGTTTCCCATATATGAATGTACATTAACAGAAAATAAAGTTCATATCTCATTAACAGATTTCCCTAAAGGTTTATATTTATTCAGAGTATCAAATGATAATTCATATTATTCTGGTAAATTTTTGAAAAATTGACTTAACGTGCGCTAACACAGCAACTAAGCCCCATTCTGCATACTACGTGGATTGCCAACATAATCCCGAGACTACCGCACTGGGCTTAGCTGCAACGTTAGCTGTAATCATAGCAAACAATAAAACAAGATAAGTTCTTTGATAATAACGATTTAGATAATTTGTAAAAAATTATATTAAAATTCATTTTGCAAGTTTAATCGTGATGTGCAAACTTTGATACGATTTGCACGATAATGAAAAAAGATTGCAACCGTACTCGCATTTTTTCATGCGCGTCAGGCCGTGCATAGGCGAAAAATTCGGGTATCGATTGCAATTTTATGTTAGCGGCATTGTCTTTTATTTTCAAAAGTCCCATGAAAGAAACTATATCAATGCTCTTTAATTTATTTCTTAATCGCTTGCTCCACAGACTTAGCCGCGTCAAGAACAGTTTTTTCAAACGGCATAGGTTTCCAATTAAATGTTTTCATCGTATAACTTACATCAGCTTCTATGGTGTTTCCTACAAATGGTAGCATCCCCTTCATTTCGTCATTGAATTTGGCAATAAATTTCAATAAAAAAGTAGGTGCTAATTTAGTGCTTACTTTATCATATCCATTTGATTTTAAAATTTGAGCAATTTCTTGGATAGCATGAGATTTTTCCGTAGTTACAATAAATCGCTTGCCGTTTGCTTTTTCATTTTCTAAGGCTTGAACATGAATTGCTGCAACATCTCTTACATCGGACATTACAGAATAGACTTTTGGTAACATTGGTACTTTTCCAGTTATTAATTTTAAAAAAAAATCCATCGCTTCAGTAGCTAAATTCCCGGTCAGAGTTGGTCCATAAATAGGTCCAGGATTAACAACTACTAATTCTAATTTCGTATCACCTGTTTGATTTTTTATAAATTCCCAAGCACTTTTTTCAGCCAAAGTTTTACTTTTAAAGTATGCAGTTACGTTTTTTGCATTCACATTTGTCCAACTGTCTTGATTGATTTTTATAATGCCGGATTGCCCTCCGTGCATTGCTACAGTTGAAGATGTAAGCACTACCCGCTTTACACCAGCATTTTTTGCAGCTTTCAAAGCTCTTAGCGTACCTTCAACCGCAGGTTTTATTAAGTCATTTTCGTCTTTTGGAACTTTCACCATAAAAGGTGACGCAACGTGCAATACAAAATCACATCCTTCCATTGCCTTGTCCCAACCTTCGTCTTTCATAAGGTCAAGCACACAAAATTCTATTTTTCCTTTGGGTTCAACTTCTTTTTTTATGCCGTTGATAACTTCGTCGGTTTTAGATAAACTCCTTACCGAGCCTTTAACAGCGTAGCCCTTTTTTAATAGTTCGGCAGCACATTGTTGTCCAACAAACCCGGAAATTCCGGTTACTAATACTTTTTTCATTTTTTATGTGGGATTAAATTTTTTAAATAATAAACCAAACTTAAAAATTGACCAAGTTTGGTTTATAAATGTGAAAACTACATTACATTCCTGGTATAATTACCACTCTACCTGCCTCAGATTGTAGTTCATTAATACGAAGGTTTTTGTAAGGTTGATACTCCTCAGAGTTGTACCAGCCTTCGGCTGCTTCCATACTAGGAAATTGAAGCACGGCAGCCCAATTTCCATTCCAATCTCCTTCTTTTACGTTTGGCGCAGGAGTGCCTGCAATCATTTGCCCACCATGCTTAAGCAAAATTGGAATTGCAAATTGTGCATAACGTTGATTTAGTTCTTCAAGGCTTTCAACCTTCATTTGAACCATAATGTAGGCAGGTTTTGCTACATTAACACTTTCAGTGTTTTTTTCTTGATTTTCCATTTTTCTTATTTATAAATTATTACTTTTGTTTCGCAAGCAAAAGTAGATAATAACTTTCAATATGCAAGTAATAAATAAATTAAATTACACATTTTAAGTAAAATTAACGTTAATACATGGAGTATAAATTTCGAAGCGAATGTCCTATCACATCAGCCCTTGATATTTTGGGGGACAAATGGATATTGGTTATCATCAAACTGATGTTGATACAAGACAAAAAGA
>JBMOHZ010000262.1:0-4135 GCA_049317585.1 Paludibacter sp. | reverse complement strand
TTCGAAAAAATAATGGCATTGGGTTTTATCGAAGCTAAATAATTACCTCCAAAATCACGTGCCACATAACGATTAGATCGATCATGATCGTCCCAGTTTTCTGAAGCCATCAATGCAGGCACACCCAGAGCGGCAATGGCCACTATAGCTGCTGCAAGCGTTTTTGGAATATAACTATCAATCATTTTTATAATGCCCAACACACCTAAACCTATCCAAATGGAGAAGGCATAAAACGAACCTGCATAGGCATAATCGCGCTCGCGTGGTTGATAAGGCGTTTGATTGAGATAAACCACAATAGCCAAGCCTGTTAGCGTAAATAGAAGTGCTGTAACCCAAAAGCCATGACGTCCTTCTTTACCACCGTAAAACTGGAATACAATACCAAATATACCAAGTAAAATAGGCAGTAAATAATATTTGTTACGTCCTTTATTATCAGCTAATTCCGATGGTAAATTGGTTTGGTCGCCCACCAAATAATTATCTATAAAATTGAAACCCGTAATCCAATTTCCTCTATCAATTTCGCCATGTCCCTGTATGTCATTTTGGCGGCCTACAAAGTTCCACATAAAATAACGGAGGTACATAAATCGTACTTGATAATCGAAGAAAAATTTCAGATTTTCGCCAAAAGTAGGCTTGTTCTCCGTTTTTTGTTGTCCACAATAATCGTAAGTTATAGCTGTTCCTGTTATATCAGCCCATTGTTTATACGCATCAATATGCGATTGTTGCGTACTGTACATACGTGGAAAAAGCATGTTAAAGCGCTCGTCCATTACATAATCAGTTTTATATCCTGTCAATAAATAAGCATCTTTATCGTTAGGCGAAGTTTTTGGTTTGGGTGTATACTGTGCTTCCCCTTTTTTCTCTTCGGGAATACAGTTGTTACCTTCCACTCGCAATTTTACAGGAGCATTATATACAGGACCGTACACTAATGGTCGATCGCCATATTGCTCGCGGTTGAGATAGTATTTCAGTGCAAAAACATTATCAGGCGAGTTTTGGTCCATAGGTGGGTTAGCTGCCGACCGTATAACAATGATTGAATACGATGAATAACCAATCAGAATGACAGTAATCATGGCTAAAGCAGTATTTAACCAACGACCATTAATAACGCTTTTTTTGAAATAAAACACCGCTGCCATTCCCGCAATGATAAGTATGCCTAAGAATACATGAGCACCAAAAAACGGAATTCCAACCAAGGTAATGGCTGAAATAAATGAAATGGCTGTTCGTAAATAGCTTTTATTGACATACGACTCGTAAAGTGCCCATGCCAAAGTCGCAATTAACAATACGATATATATAAACAATCCGGTATTGAAAGCCATGCCGAGGGTGTTTACAAAAAACAATTCGAACCAACAGGCTACTTCAACAAAACCTGGAATTATGCCATATAAAACTACTCCTAGCGCAACTCCCGAAACCAACATGGCAATGATAACCCCTTTGCTTGTAGGTTTGTAATTGCGGAAATAATAAACCAATACGATAGCAGGAATAGCCAATAAGTTAAGTAAGTGAACGCCAATGGATAAACCCATCAAATAAGCGATTAAAATCAACCAACGATCCGAATTATCGCGATCAGCAACGCGCTCCCATTTTAATATAGCCCAAAAAACAATAGCTGTAAATAAGGACGAATAAGCATATACTTCACCCTCCACGGCCGAAAACCAAAATGTATCCGAAAACGTGTATACCAAAGCTCCAACAAATCCTGAACCTAAAATTCCAATAATATTAGCTGTTGTGTATTCTTCTTCCGTTTTTGCAACTACCTTGCGCGCCAAATGTGTAATAGTCCAGAACAAAAACAAAATGGTAAATGCACTACAAAGAGCTGATAATGAGTTTATCATTACTGCAACCTGTGTAGGGTCGGACGCAAAAAGTGAGAAAAACCGACCTGTGAGCATAAAGAATGGTGCTCCCGGTGGGTGACCAACATCCAATTTGTAAGCGGTAGAAATAAACTCGCCACAATCCCAGAAGCTCGCTGTAGGCTCCATAGTAGTTAAATAAGTGGCTGCGGCAATTGCAAATGCAAGCCAACCAAAAACATTATTCAGAAATCTGAAGTTTCTCATAAAAATTAAAATTGTTTTGTGTTAAACAAAAAAAGCCACCAAAGATACAAAGAATTTTCAGCATTTTGAAAGTAGCGACTGTATTTTAGTTAAAATTAATTCGTTGCAAATTAAAATTGATTTTTTTTCAATTTTTGATTGTTACAAATCGTAGTTTAAGATTTGCGTTTTTGATGAAAATCAAATTTGCATCTGATTTTTTTTGACAACTTATAATCAAGCCGCTAAAATGCACATTAAATACCGAATAAACAAACAGTTAAAGCGACTTTATATGTTTGCATTGCTAAATTATTATACCTACATTTGTCCAAATAAAACAAACATTTTTAGCATGAAATCTATTGCTTCATTCGCAAATCTAACATCGCATCTTTCGCAAGTAAATTGCCGAAAGCGAATGGCAGTAGCCAATGCAGTTGATTCGCATACGCTCGAAGCAGTGTTACAAGCTGTTGAAAGTGGTATTGTAGAGGCATATCTTATTGGCGATGTGGCATCCATCGAGTCGCCCGAACTTTTTGAGCATAATCCATCGCCATTTATACACATTATTGATAAGCCCGATGTAGTTGAAGCCACGCTGGAAGCTGTGCGCATGGTTAAAAGTGGCGAAGCGGACATACTGATGAAAGGCTTGGTGAACACCGATATTTTGTTGCGTGCCATTCTGGACAAAGAAAAAGGACTGTTGCCAGCCGGTAAAGTATTGTCGTACACTGCCGCATTGGAAATTCCGAAATATCATAAATTGATATTTTTCTCCGATCCGGTTGTTATCCCATCGCCAAACTTGGTGCAACGCACTGCAATGATTAATTACAGCATTGAAACTGCTAGAAAATTTGGTATTTTAAAACCGAAAATTGCCCTCATTCATGCCACCGAAGTTGCTAATCCAAAAATTCAGTATATGCAGGATTATATCGACATTAAAGAAGAATGGCGCAATGGAGTGTTTGGCGATGTAATACTGGATGGTCCTTTGGATATTTTTTTGGCGCTCGACAAAGAACGTGGAAGTATTAAAAACGTACCTACACCCGTGTTAGGCGATGCCGACATTTTGATTTTTCCAAATTTTGAATGCGCCAACACGTTTTACAAAGGATTATCGCTCTTTGCCGATGCGGAAATGGCCGGATTATTGCAAGGCACCGATAAGCCTGTAGTGTTAACTTCGCGCAGCGAAAGCATTCAATCCAAATTTTACAGCATAGCTATGGCTTGTGTGTTAGCCTAAGGTTTATAGTTTTAAGTGTAAAGTTTGAGGTTTGAAGTTAAAATACTATTTTTGCATCAATAATAAAAATATATACGTTTAAATTTTTTCATACAATGATAAAAAAGACATTATTTCTAGCATTATTTCTATTTTCGTGGAGTTTAGGCTTTTCGTGTACCAATTTTTTAGCAGGCAAAAATGCCACTACCGATGGTTCTACTTTTATTAGTTATTCTGCCGATTCGTATTTCTTATTTGGTGCTTTATACCATTATCCAGCAGCTACTTATCCCGCCGGCGCCATGCTCGATATCTACGAATGGGATACCGGTAAATATTTGGGAAAAATAAAACAAGTAGAAAAAACGTATTCGGTAATTGGTAATATGAACGAAAACCAAGTGTCGATTGGCGAAACTACTTATGGTGGTCGCGAAGAGTTAGCTGACACTACTGCCATTATGGATTACGGAAGTTTAATTTACATTGCTCTGCAGCGCTCCAAAACTGCCCGCGAAGCAATTAAAGTTATGACTGACCTTGTTGCCGAATATGGCTATTACAGTTCAGGTGAGTCGTTTTCGATTGCCGACCCTAACGAAGTATGGATTATGGAAATGATTGGAAAAGGACCACGTAATAAAGGTGCTGTGTGGGTAGCTCAACGCATTCCTGACGATTGTGTTTCGGGGCATGCCAACCAAGCGCGTATCACTACTTTTCCGTTCGACGACAAAAACAATTGCCTTTATGCCGAAGATGTGATTCTTTTTGCTCGTGAAAAAGGTTA
>JBMOHZ010000261.1:0-4138 GCA_049317585.1 Paludibacter sp. | reverse complement strand
ACTTGGCCTGCTTTTTGGATGATGGGCTCGAGTATTACCTACGCACGCTGGCCGCTATGTGGCGAAATTGACATTATGGAACATATTGGCTCACAACCTACTATGCTTTCGCACGCAACACATACTTACGAAAAAAATGGCACAAAAGGCAATAATTGGTCGGCGCGTAAATACCTCGACAATTTAGAAGGCAATTACCACACTTACGCAATTGAGTGGGAAGAAAAAGCCAACGAAGGCGATGATAATATGAGTTTTTATATTGATGGTGTTAAAAGTGCTACTATTTGGGAGCAACATGTGAATTCCGACGATAAAATGTGGCCTTTTAAAAGCGATTTCTTTGTAATTCTGAATTTAGCTATTGGTGGCACTATGGGTGGCACAATTGATGATGCTAGTTTCAACAATCCTGTATTAATGAAAGTGGATTACGTAAGGATTTATCAGCGAAAATAATAATATTTATTTTTATAAAATAGCAATGCTCGACTTTAAAACAGTAATACTGCTCGTAATTGTGGCTACATTATTTTCTGAGTGCAAGAAAGCTACCCCTACTACCGAAGACAAAATTGATAAACTGATAAGTGAAATGACGCTCGACGAAAAAATTGGGCAAATGAATCAACTCACTGGCATGGGCTTATCCGCCGATATGAAGCAACAGCTAAAAGCTGGGAAAGTTGGTTCTATTCTTAACGAAGTTGATGTAACTATCATCAATGAACTTCAACGTATTGCTGTAGAAGAATCACGCTTACACATACCGCTTATTTTTGGGCGAGACGTAATACATGGTTACAAAACTATTTTTCCAATTCCACTCGGGCAAGCTGCAAGTTGGAATCCTATAATTGCAGAATCAGGAGCAAGCGTAGCTGCACAGGAAGCCAGTTCGGTAGGTATTCGCTGGACGTTTGCTCCTATGGTTGATGTGACTCGCGACCCACGTTGGGGCCGAATAGCTGAGTCATGTGGCGAAGATCCTTACCTGACTTCGGTAATGGGAGCGGCTATGGTGAAAGGTTTTCAGGGCGATAAAATGAGCGATGCAAGTTCGATAGCAGCTTGTGCAAAGCATTTTGCGGGTTATGGTGCTGCCGAAGCCGGTAAAGATTACAATACAACTTGGATTCCCGAAATGCAATTACGCGATGTGTTTTTACCACCCTTTAAAGCGGCTGTAGATGCCGGAGCAGCCAGTTTTATGTGTTCGTTCAACGATATAAACGGAGTTCCTTCGTCGGCAAACAAGCATCTGAATGTGGATATTTTACGAAATGAATGGAAATTCGACGGAATGCTTGTGAGCGACTGGGGCTCTATTGAACAAATTGAAGATCATGGCGCAGCCGAGAACCTAAAAGATGCAGCCGATAAAGCCATCAATGCAGGTGTTGATATGGACATGATGGGTTTTGCTTACAATTATCATTTGAAAGAATTGATTAGCTCGGGTAAAGTGAGTGAGGAATTGGTTGATAACGCTGTTCGCAATATTTTAAGAATAAAATTCCGTTTGGGATTATTCGAAAATCCATATACAAAAGTTACGAAAGATGCCTTTTACAAGCCTGAAGCCCTGGAGGCAGCCAAAAATGCGGCTATCGAAAGTGCTGTTTTACTCAAAAACAATGCATTACTGCCTATAGATAAAAAATTTAAAAAAATAGCTGTAGTTGGGCCGTTGGCCGATGCTGCTTTGGAACAGTTTGGCACTTGGAGTTTCGATGCCGAACCTGCACACGCCGTTACTCCATTAGCAGCCATAAAAGAAATGTATGGAAATGTATATAAAATTATTGCTGAACCCTGACTTACTTTCAGTCGCGACAGTAATGTTTTAAATGTAAAAAAAGCAGTTGCAGCAGCTCAAAAAGCGGATGTGGTGCTGTTATTTGCCGGCGAAGAAGCCATACTTTCAGGCGAAGCGCATTGCCGTGCCGATATTAGTTTGCCCGGATTGCAAAACCAATTGATAGCAGAACTGAAAAAAACAGGAAAACCAATTGTGACAGTTATTATGGCCGGTCGTCCGCTCACCATCGAAAAACAAATTAGCGAATCCGATGCTGTTCTGTATGCGTTTCATGGTGGCACAATGGCTGGACCTGCGTTGGCCGATTTGCTTTTTGGTAAAGTTGTGCCATCGGGTAAACTTCCGGTAAGTTTTCCGCGCATGGTAGGCCAAATACCAGTATATTATGCCCATAAAAATACAGGTCGACCAGGAACAAACTTTGTGACCATCGATAAAATTCCTATTGGTGTCTTTCAAACATCACTCGGAAATACCAGCTTCCACCTCGATGCCGGTGATAAGCCTATGTATCCGTTTGGGTTTGGCCTTTCTTACACTACATTTGAATATTCGAAGGTAAAATTATATGCTAAAGAAATTAAAAAAGATGGTACAATCACAGCCGAATGTACTGTGAAAAATACTGGTAAGTACGATGCGAAAGAAGTAGTACAACTATATGTACGCGACCTTGTAGCTTCGCTGGCTCGCCCTGTACGCGAGCTAAAAGATTTCCAAAAAATTGCATTAAAAGTGGGCGAAAGCAAAACTGTTAAATTTGTGATTAAACCTTCTGAACTCGGTTTTTGGAATTTGGAAAATAAATATGTAACAGAACCTGGCGAGTTTCGGGTTTGGATTTCGAAAGACAGCCAAAGTGGCGAATCGGTAAGTTTTACATTGAAATAAATTCCAAAATGATAAAAATTAATTTCATACAATTAGTTTTAATTGTTTGTTTTACAAGCATATTAAATGCTCAAACTATGACCGATGCCGATATTTTTGGTCCAAATATGTATATTTTTAGTCCGACCGACGATATGGCTAAAATCACAACCACCATCAATACCATTCACGATGAAATGCTTCACGATCAGTTTAGCACAAAACGATATGCATTCTATTTTAAACCAGGCGATTATACGCAAACAGGCTTATTGAATATTGCATATTATACGCATATTGGAGGATTGGGTAAGCTGCCTACCGAAGTTCGCTTGTCGAATGTATACACGCCGGCTCCATTGCCCAACAACAATGCCACGTGCACATTTTGGCGTTCGGCCGAAAATTTTACCATAGCTGGAACATCTACAGGCGATATGAAAACTTGGTTTCAATGGGCAGTATCGCAAGCTGCACCGTTGCGTAGAATCAATTCGGAGCGACGAGCACATTACCAATGGTGGTACGATGGCTGGTGTAGTGGTGGTTTTACCGGCGATTGTTATTTTAAGGACAGAGCTGGTTCATGGTCGCAACAGCAATGGTATTTCCGAAATTCGTATGTGGAATTGGGCTCCAAAGACTATAGTATGGGCGGTTGGAATTTATGTTATCAAGGTGTAGAATTTGGTCCAACTGTGAATATGGCCAACCACAGCGATAACTGGACAACAAGCGGTGGCGCTTGGAACAATGTAAGTCGTGTGGACAAAACGCCTGTGATTCGCGAAAAACCGTTTCTATTCATTGGCGACGATGGTCGGTACAAAATATTCCGCCCTGCTTTGCGGTACGACAGTAAAGGAACTTCATGGAAGCACGGAAATATGGGAGACGGAGAAACATTCGATTTGTTGAATGATTTCTATGTGGTAAAACCCGGAACTTCGGCTGTTACTATGAACGAACAGTTGGAAGCCGGAAAGCATCTGTTTATAACGCCTGGCATGTACGAATTGTCAGAGCCACTACTCGTTAAGCGGGCAAATACCATTATCTTAGGAACTGGGTATGCAACACTTATTCCTTCGTCGGCCAATTCCACGTCGGCCATAGTTGTAGACGATGTGGATGGTGTAACCATTGCAAGTTTACTATTCGATGCACATTTCAGTTCTCGTACATTATTGCAGGTAGGAACCAAAAATGCAACTAACAATTTCAGTACTAACCCAACCCTTTTGGCCGATTTATTTTTCCGTGTTGGCGGATTCAGAACAACCAATGTAAATGTAGATATTGCCCTCGAAATTAATAGTTCCGATGTGATTGGCGACCATTTTTGGATTTGGCGTGCCGACCATGGACAAGGAGTTGGATGGTTTCAAAATACTTCGAAAAACGGTTTAGTGGTTAATGGGCATTATGTTACCATTTATGGATTGT
>JBMOHZ010000260.1:0-4156 GCA_049317585.1 Paludibacter sp. | reverse complement strand
GTTGAGAAAGTCTTGGCTATTTTAAAAGAAAAAAACAACTTAGCGTCGGACACCTTGAAGGACGAAAATATGAGTTATGAGAAGGTAAAATCAGTACTTTCGCAATCGAACACTTCACCTATTCAAAGTTCTGCCTTTCAGGACGATGATGATGAAGATGATGATCCACGCAAAAAACAAAAAGCACAATCCGCTGCACCACCAAAACAATCGGAGACACCTGCTTTGGATACATTTGGTGTGGATATTACCAAAGCTGCTAAGGAAGATAGACTGGACCCAATTGTAGGGCGCGAAAAAGAAATTGAGCGTTTGGCACAGATTTTAAGTCGTCGGAAAAAGAATAATCCTGTACTTATTGGCGATCCAGGTGTGGGCAAATCGGCTATTGTGGAAGGACTTGCATTGCGCATAATTCAACGTAAGGTATCGCGCGTATTGTTCGATAAACGTGTTGTATCGCTCGATATGGCTTCGATAGTAGCAGGCACAAAATACCGTGGGCAATTTGAAGAGCGTATAAAAGCAATTTTGAACGAATTGCAAAAAAACACAGATGTGATTTTATTTATCGATGAAATTCATACCATAGTAGGTGCTGGCGGTGCTCCAGGCTCGCTTGATGCTGCTAACATGTTAAAACCAGCTTTGGCGCGTGGCGAAATTCAATGTGTGGGTGCTACCACGCTCGATGAATACCGTCAGAGTATCGAAAAAGATGGAGCGCTCGAACGTCGATTCCAAAAAATAATGGTTGACCCCACCACAGCAGATGAAACTTTGCAAATTTTGGAAAATATACGCGAAAGATATGAATATCACCACAATGTGCGGTATACACCTGAGGCAATAAAAGCATGTGTGCGCCTTACCGACCGTTATATTACCGACCGCTGTTTCCCCGATAAAGCAATTGATGCGCTTGATGAATCGGGTTCGCGTGTGCATATTGGCACTGTATCAGTTCCAGTTGAAATTGAGGAACTCGAAAAGAAAATTGAAGGGCTTAAAAAAGAGAAAATGCGTGTGCTTTCGGAGCAACGATACGAGTTGGCTGGTCCTATTCGCGATCAGGAAAAGCAAACACAATATATGCTCGATGATGCTATAAAACGTTGGGAGCAAGATGCCCAAAAACATCCCGAAACCGTTGACGAAGAGCAAGTGGCCGAGGTAGTAGCCATGATGTCGGGCATACCAGTTCAACGCATTGCACAAGCCGAAGGACTGAAACTACGACAAATGAAAGAAGCCTTAACAGGCAAAGTAATAGGACAGGACGAAGCTGTTAATAAAATTGTAAAGGCTATTCAACGCAATCGCATTGGACTCAAAGACCCTAACAAACCAATTGGCTCGTTTATTTTCATTGGCCCTACAGGTGTTGGAAAAACGCATTTAGCTAAAATATTAGCTGAATTTATGTTCGATAGCACCGATGCACTTATACGTGTGGATATGAGCGAATACATGGAAAAATTCAGTGTTTCGCGACTTATAGGAGCGCCTCCGGGATATGTGGGCTACGAAGAAGGAGGACAGTTGACCGAAAAAGTGCGCAGAAAACCCTATTCTATTATTTTGCTCGACGAGATAGAAAAAGCGCATCCCGATGTATTTAATATTTTACTCCAAATGATGGACGAAGGCAGATTAACCGATAGTCTGGGTCGCCGTATCGACTTTAAAAACACCATTATCATAATGACTTCGAATGTGGGAACACGTCAGTTGAAAGATTTTGGCAAAGGAGTTGGTTTCAATACATCGACCGAAGTAGCTATGGATTCGGAATTTTCGCGCGGCGTAATTCAAAAAGCATTGAATAGAGCCTTTGCACCAGAATTCTTAAATCGTGTGGACGATGTTATTATGTTTGACCAATTAAACCGCGATGCCATACGTTCCATCATCGATTTGGAACTGAAAGGCTTATTTGGACGCGTAATATCTCTTGGATATAAATTGGAACTCACCAACGATGCTAAAGATTATATTGCTGACAAAGGTTATGACATTCAGTTTGGAGCACGCCCATTGAAACGTGCCATTCAGCAGCATTTAGAAGACGAATTGGCTGATATAGTACTGGGAGGTGAACTTGCCGAAGGCGATACCATACAAATGGATTTGGACAAAGAAACATCTAAAATAAAGGCTGTAATTGTGAAGACTTAACGAGCAAAGAACAAAGTTAACTCATCGAATTCACACAATATACAAGATTAAATGCCTCATTGATAGTATAATGCAATGTGTATTTTTTGTTGCTTACTGTGTGAATTCCTGTAAAACTACCTGAATTATTGATAGTGAAATCCATTATTTCTAGTTGTTTGTCGAAGTTAACTGCCTCGCTTCCAATGATTTTATACAAAGCTTCTTTGGCCGACCAAGCTAGTTGTACTTTTCGTAAATCAGTGGCACAGAACAATATGTTTTGTTCTTTTTTATTCAAAAATCGTTGATATAATTTCTGAAATTTATCAGTTGGCAGTTCGATATCGATTCCCACCATTTTTGTAGTATGTGTGATTACGGCTATCCATTTTCCACTATGCGAAATGCTGATTTGTAAGTCGGCATTGGCACAAATTGGTTTTCCTTCAGGAGTATACTGAACATTGATTTCAAATCCAGTAAGTGTATTTAGTGCAACACGGGCAGCCAAAAATTCCAACTTGCGTTTAGCTGATTTAAGTTGCTCATATTCTGATTTATAAATATCAAAATTTGAGAGTAACGATAGTAACTCTGTTTCTGTTTCGGTAACTTCCCAAATCAGAATATCGGCACCGGCGGTATGTAATTTGCTGTGAATCATTTTTTCCACTCAAAACTTTCCATCAACCTTACCATGTCAGTGCGAATATAATCGGCAATTGGAGCAATTGAATCTTTGTTGGGTACATTGTTGAAATAAAGAGCGCCACGTAAAAAATGATGCGTACTATCAGTGAGTGTAAATTGAAGGTTCGAAGCTGTATTTCCTTTTAAATCATACAAAATGCCATGCACATTTTTAATGCTATTGCTAAAGGCCGATTCGGTTATATTGTCGGCTTTAATGCTGTGTTTATACACAAATCGGCGGGCGTCTTCGGTTAAGTTGCGGAAATTACCGTTAACACTTTTGTAACTCACATGCACCGTGGCATTAAACTGCGGATATTGCAAATCGAACCAATATTTTTCGTGCGGTTCACTGCGTTTGCTTATAGTAGCAACTTTAGAGTACTCGAACCGAAAAGGCATTTCTTGGTTCATCTGCACATATTCATGCGCCGGCAAATATACCCTAAAATACCCATATGGTTTAGGTGTGTAATTTTGGCTACATGCAGTCAAAAGGAAAGTGAGTGAGATTATTATAAAATGGCGCATTATTAGAGATTATATAAGTTATAGAATTTCATTGACCCCCATTCGAGGGTTTGGAGGTCGAACTCAAATGAATTAATTCATAAAATAAACTAATAGGATTCTAAAAATGAGTTGTTTCTATTTTGCGTTTCATTTGCGTTATTTGCGTTCGAAATTCTTGGTTCTGGATTCACAAACTATTCGTTTTCATTTCTCGGATCGTTTTTAATGTACAATTTTACCTTTTTTATCCGGCGATTATCCACAGCTATGATCTCGAATACATAATGTTGAAATTCAAATTGTTCGTTTTTCGAAGGTATTTCACCTTTAATTTCGAGTATTAAACCGGCTAATGTTTCTACATCACCGGAAATTTTCGAGAATAGCTCTTCATCAATTTCGTCAATCTTAAAAAAGTCATTTAACTGTATTTTAGCCTCAAAAATAAACGTGTGATTATCAATTTTGGTATATAGTTTTTCTTCAGTATCGTATTCGTCGCTAATATCTCCTACAATTTCTTCCAAAATATCCTCGAGTGTAATAAGTCCCGACGTGCCACCATACTCATCAACCACTATGGCTAAATGAACTTTGTTGGATTGAAAATCGCTGAGCATATCATCTATCATCTTGGTTTCGGGTACATAAAAAGCAGGCCGGATAAGGCTTTGCCATCTAAAGTTACTCGGCTTATCCAAATGTGGTAAAATATCTTTAGCATACAAAATGCCCTTAATATTATCGCGACTTTCGCCACAAACAGGTATGCGGGAGTAGCCTGCCTTAA
>JBMOHZ010000259.1:0-4166 GCA_049317585.1 Paludibacter sp. | reverse complement strand
GGTTGCGGTGTTTCGGTTGCGGAGGGCATCAAAGCCTTTGCTGTAAAAGGTTGTAGCGATTTTGTACCGCAACTAAATTGAGTTTATTTGATTTCAATTGAAATTAAAGGATTCAAAGTTATATGAGCATCTCAAAGTTCCAAACATTTCGACCAATAATAAAAAGCCTCACG
Source organism: Paludibacter sp. (assembly GCA_049317585.1). Lineage (GTDB taxonomy): Bacteria > Bacteroidota > Bacteroidia > Bacteroidales > Paludibacteraceae > Paludibacter. The sequence goes on along the minus strand of JBMOHZ010000259.1, from coordinate 3,993 downwards.
ATTGGTTCTCTTGAGTTTGTTTAGAATATTGCAATCGGGATTAGAGATTATCCAATCAGTCATATTGATTTTTTCATCAAATAGAACAAAGGATTCCAATTTGTTTTTAAAAATACATTGGGTGAAATATGCCACATTTGCTGATGCTGCTTAATGTCAAATTCATTTCAGCAATCATTAATAACATGCTGAAAAATGGCAATTAGCATTCCAGAAAATAGATTTAAAATTCATTTTCAACACACTTTTATAAATCCGGTATTTAGCAATGTAGCAAGTTTTTCAATTTTTGAACCGATGTGACCTACCCCAATTGCGCAGTGATGGGAAGGTCCAGCTTTTGACCAATCATTCATGAACTTTTTAGCAGAAATGGGGAATTTATAACGACTATTTGTGTTCCCAATTTGTAAAGTTACCCCAGCTACAGATGCCCCTTCTGCAACTAATAACGAAATTCCATCAAGTCCTTCAACTACAGATAAAATTGTTACATGCCCTTGCTTTACACTCATTTGTATGGATAATCCTTTGCCTGGTTTTCCATGGTATAATGGCAGTGGTACTAATTTCACTTCCCCTTCGGCTATTACTGAATGGGCAGGACCATCGTGACCTAACATAACCAAATCTGCATTAAAATCCATTCCGTAAAACTCGGAAAATGAACCTCCGGCACCGAATTCAGACAATATTTTCATGGCTTGTGCATTCTTCACTTCACATTCTCCAGCAATGGGAATATTTTTCCCAGTTAGAAGTGTATTTCCAGCGATAATTGATGTAACGATGTTTTCATATTCGTTCCCTGAATGTCCTTCGTAATAGTAAGCCATCGAGCCCAAATTATGTTTGGAAATCAGCTTGTCAAGTGCTACAGATGTGTGAGCCGCACGAACAATTTCTTGAGATTCACAAACGCTATCAACTTTAAATGTTGAATGAAATTCAGTAATCTTTTGGTCAATTTCTTGGTTGCTAACTTCATCCCTTAATGCTTTGAGTTCGCACATTTCTAGCATCTCAAAATGAGTTCCAAAAACTGCTGCTTGCTTGGTCACATCGGTGTAAACATCAAGCATTCCGCCATAATAATTACCCAAAATACCCATCCGATTATTGCGCATTGCATAAGCAACTTTGGCTGCATCTATCCATTCCGAAATTTCTGTCCAAGCTTCTGCATCATTTAAGTAACCGGAAATAATTTCATATTTTAACGACGAACGATTAAAAACCGATGCAATTTCAGGCACAGAACAAGCCTGGCAGTTCGCAAGCCATTCACCTGTCATTTTTCCTCTATCGTCCAAATTGTTTATCATTTCATAATCGATTACAGGGGTGGGCTGTAGATTAAGGATAATTGTTCTCACATTTAGTTTTTGTACCACTGGAAGAACAGTTGACGATAAAGCATAGGTTGAAATGTATAGAAATACCAATTCAACATCATTTATTTTTAACAAGTCGGAAGCAGCTTTTGCTTTAGATGGATTATCTACCATTCCACAATCTATCAACTCAACACCATAAGATGAAATCACTTCATTTACGTGTTTTTGATACCCTTGCAAGCGGGTTAGCAACCCATCAAATTGTGGCCAATATGTATCTAATCCAATACCAAATAATCCTACTTTTATTTTTGCTATCTTTTCCATAATGCTTAATTAGAGTTTGTTTATAAAGTCCTATATTTTTTGCTCGATTTAAAAAAAAACGATTTTTTTCGAACAATTTTGTTTTTTCGAATTCAATTTTTGGTTTTTAGAATTGCTCATTTGGGGCAATTGAAAATAATATACATTTATTAACTATATTTCACGGAGTTCTTTGACGTCTTGACACACCAATCCCCATGTTGATTTTTCATTATAAGGTTTTGGAAAGGTTTTTCCTTATTCCAACATCCGGTTCACCATTACCCGGAGATTGTATCCCAACACACTCCAGGCAACTTTTGAACAGAATTTCCCAAACCCTTCCCACAATACTCTTTGCAGGTCGAATCCTCTTTTGAGGTTGGATATGACCGCTTCGGTGGTTCCCCTCCACTTCTTGAGTATTCTTTCTATTTCAGGCGAACTGGCAATATTTTGCAAACTTTTGGTTACTTTGGTAAATACAATATTGGTTAGTCCCAATTCTTTGCATTTTTCAAGGTTTTCCTGGCTGCAAAAACCACCATCGTTGGAAGAACTTTTAGGGATGCGAGCATAATTGGCTTCAATTCTTATAATACTCGGTACAAGTAAACCTTTGTCGCTTGGATTACCTTCAAATACATCATGGTCTAATATCATGCAACTTGAACCCCTTGATATCAATACCTTATGACCAAATTCGACTTCTCTCTGACCTTTCACAAGTATGTCAGTATGAGTTTGGTGGACTGAAAATAATTTATCGGAATTAGCAACCTTTTCACCTTCTATCTGTAGCTTATAGGCATTTCTGTACACTTTTATCATCAGTGGTAAAAAATCTTTTAATTCAGGTTTTGCCTTAATATGGGTTGTATTGTTTCTTAAAGCAGTGAATGATTCAAAAATAAGGCTCTTCAAAGTTGCCAAATAGGGATCAAACAAACTTGGTAAGTTTTCCTTCTTGCTGTTGTTTATATCATAGTTGAGTTTCTTTGCTGCTTTGCGTTGCTCATCCAATCGGTCATTATCATCTTTTTTATCTTTCTTGATGCGTTTCAATAAACGGGTAGCTGTTTCAATACAATCAAGCACTAAACTATTGTTGGTCGGATAATGAACATTGGTCTCGATATTGGTGGTATCGGTACTTATTTTATCTACAGTTTCAATGCCTTCTGATATAGCAATTCTATTGACTTCCAATATGATAGACTTGATAGATTTCTCGCTAATTTTAGATATGTATTTTTGCATCACAGAATAACTATAACCCTGATTATCTTCCAATCTCAAAAACATGGAGCATATTTTCGAATCATACATATCTATTTCTAATTCTCTGTATGTGAGACGTTTAATTTCTTTGTATATGGCTGCACGTAGCACTTGTTCCACAGTAGGTGAATCCTTGCGACCAAAGCTGCTTTCTTTCAGTCCGAAAAGAACGTCATTGCTGACTAATTTTACGAAATGGGGGTTTTTGTCCAAAAGGATATCGAAAAGGGCTAATTCGGGATGTAAACCCCAAATAGGTGTGTCAAAACGTAGTTTCAATTCATTATATAGTTTCATAAATATCAAATTTTTAGCTAAGATAATAAATATCAATTATATACACAAATTTTTAAACACTTTTTTGACTAAAAAAACACACTCTAATTAATTGCGATGTTTACTGTCTAAAATTCTTCTTTTATTGATGTTTTTAATTGTACAGGTCCTAAAAGACCCGATGGAAATAATTTTTGTTCACTCGGTTCGTCATAATGATTGCGAGTAATGGGATTCAGATAACGTTTTCCACCTTCTACTTCGTCGCCAATCAAGCGGTTGACCCATACATTTGTCACTTTAATTTCTAACTTATTTTTTCCAACTTTAAGTACAGAAGTAACATCAATTCTAAATGGAGGTTTCCAAATTACACCCAAACTTTTACCATTTACAATAATTTCTGCCAAATCGCGGACTTCACCCAAATCTAATGTAAGCTTGGAGTTTTCACCCAACATTTTTTTTGTAACCTTCAATTCGTTAATATAACGGGCAGTTCCGGAATAGTATTTGATACCATTATCAGCATTTTCACTCCACGAAATTAACTTATTAAAAACGACAGTTTCAGGAGCTCCCCAACCTGCTGTAAATGAAACGGTCCAAGCACCAATAAATTCAATTGGTTTTGGGATTTCCTTAATTACTATTTTTTTTGATACTCCTTTAAATTCAATTGCATAACTTCCTGATTGTGAAGTTTCAAAGTTTAATTTTCCATTTTGAATGCTAATATCATAACCTTCAGTTATTAATTTTCCATTTTTTGAAACCTTTGTTTTTAGATTGT
>JBMOHZ010000258.1:0-4178 GCA_049317585.1 Paludibacter sp. | reverse complement strand
AGTAGAAGTAGCCGACCATTTAAAGGTTATCAGCGATACCTTTGTGGTTAATGTAAATGGTAATGTTACATTTAAATTTCCTGATGGTTGTCCAGATGAGATGATATTTTACTCGGGTGAGTCGGGCAAAGAATATCGTTTTGGTCAGCGTAGTTTGTACAGTGCAACCGACGGCACCACATTTGAATCGAAAATAATAGTAAATACAACTGTAAATAGTTTTGATGCGGCTGTAGCTAAAGACTATTCATTGATGGCTATTGCAGGATTAGGAAAAGCCTCGGTCGATGAATTTGATAAAGCTAGCAAAACCGAGTTAATAAAACTTCGTGCAAGCTCAACCGTTGCTACCTCGCTAGCCGAAAACTTTGTGTTTAATACAGCATCAACTCCAATGAATTTAACTGCTGGAGAATTGAATTTTGCCTTAGTAGCCAAAAGTGCCGATGCAACTAAAAACTTCCTTTCTGTTCCCATAGCAGGTGTTGTTGTTACAAATTCTGAAATTCGCAATTACGGATTTTCAAAAAACGGCATAACAGTTGCAAACCTGAAAACATTGAGTTATCCATTAATTACAAATGCTTTTGGTTCGGCTGCTTGGGCTCAACACGCACCAGCCAAAACTACTGCTCCTGGAACATCACTTGAAGTAGATAATGCCTCCGGTTATTCATGGAATTTGGGCGAAATAGGCCTAAGTTATGCACCAGCTGTAACAGGAGGTGCCATTAAAAAAAATCAAGATTCTGTTGCCTTAGCAATAAATTATCCAGTTTCGGTGGTAGCACCACTCGATGCATCTAAAATAGTATCAGCTGCTACTGCGCCATCCGAATCGTGGTTAATTAGTCGTAGAGTAAATCCGACAACCGTAATAGCTGATGCAGGTATAGTGATTAAAAAAGTGGATCAAAGTTCTATGAAATTTTATCAGCATATTTATAAAGAAAGGGGTGTTTACAAAGCATCAATTGTCGGATTAAATATGGGAACTAATGGCTCTACAAAAGTTGTACGTGAGTTTGTTATATTAGTAAAAAGCAGCACAGATAATTTGTAATGTGTTTTTTGATTACTACTCAGCACCTATAATAAAGGCATAGTACTTTTAGTGGGTACTGAGTAGTTTTCGTTTATCAAGTTTTTAAACAATACTATTTATAAAGTCGATGAATTTAAAGTATTTATTTTTAATCCCCGTAATGCTATTTCTTTCGCAAATCAGCATAGGGCAACAAAAAACCAATAAACCTGAATGCGAAAAATGGTTTATGGATGCCGGCTTCGGGATGTTCATTCACTGGAGTTTAGACTCGCAGTTGGGTGCTGTTATAAGTCACTCTATGGCAGGTGCTTCCGACGATTATTTACAACGATTTGTGAATGAATTGCCAAAAACGTTCAATCCAAAGAAATTTGACCCAGAAGAATGGGCTGTGTTGGCAAAGATGGCAGGAATGAAATATGTAGTTTTTACGACTAAACATCATTCCGGATTTTGTATGTGGGATACAAAAACGACCTCATTCAACATTATGAATACACCCTTCAAACGCGATATTACGAAAGAAGTGTTTGATGCATTTCGTCGACAAGGTATTGCTGTCGGTATCTATTTTTCACCCGAAGATTTTCATTTATTGTATCAGAAGAAAATTCCTATTGGACGGATACAAATGTCGCAGCATTTTCCGGTAAATAACCCCGATTTGATGGCACTTGATAAAGCTCAACTCAAAGAATTACTAACAAATTATGGAAAAATTGATTTGATTTTTTTTGATGGACCTGCTGAAGAACTAAAAGAATATGCCTGGAAACTACAACCAGCTATTTTAGTAACACGGGGGCATATACAAACACCAGAGCAAACATTGCCTGATAAACCTATTCCCGGACCTTGGGAAGCTTGCTTTACAATGGGAACTGATTGGCAATACAAACCAACCAACGACCCGCATAAGAGTGGAACTGAAATTATCAATATGCTCATTGAAACCCGTGCAAAAGGTGGCAACTTGTTACTGAATGTTGGGCCAAAACCAAGCGGCGAAATTCAGATAGAGCAAGAAGCTTTACTACGTGAAATTGCACTTTGGAATATGGTTAATCAAGAAGGAATAACATCAATACGACCATGGGAGACTACAAAAGATGGAAATGTGTGGTTTACAAAAAATGGTAAAACAGTGTACGCATTTATTCAAGGCGGAAATAACTGGAAATACGGTGAACGCAAAGACTTTGTTTTTAAAACAATGGTTGCTACCGACAGTACAAAAATCAGCATTTTAGGTTACAACTCCGAACTTCTTGAATACAAAATAGATTTTGATGCATCATTGCGTTTTTCTAAAAGTGAGGTTGGACTAATTATAAGCGCTGTTAATGGACACCGATTATATACCAACAATCAATGGAATAATCCAATTGTTTTAAAAATAAGTAACGTGAATTATAAGCCGTTGACAAACAATAAAATTGAAAAATTGAAAATTGATGGGGCACTATAAAGTGAAAATATTTCAATTCTAATAAGAATTGTTCGCATTAGATAGCTATAATTTTGAAATATAATGAAGAGTATTCTCATAAAACCATGGTTGATTTGCATTATACTAATGAATTTTAGTGTAATAATTAAAGCCGCTGTTCCAGAACTTGGCTGGGGTCCTACAATTTCAACCGGATTAAATCTATATGTTGCCACCACAGGAGCTGATACTTATGATGGTTCAATAAATACGCCATTCAAAACATTGGCAAAAGCTCAAACCTATATTCGCACCTTGAAAACTACTACAGGACTACCTGTAAATGGCATTACCGTTTGGATTCGAGGTGGCCGCTACCAAATGTCACCGTTGGCATTTACATCTGCCGATAATGGTACAGTGGACAAACCTATAATTTATCGGGCATATACCAACGAATCGGTTTCGCTGTTTACCGGAAAACAAATACTAGCTTCGAGTTGGAAACCACTAAGTGCTGCGGCTCGTTTACGAGTGCATCCAAAAGTAAATCCAGATAGTTTGCGTGAGATTGACATAACAGCTATGGGCGTTTTAAATACAACTACTTTTGCCGATAGTTTTTCAGCTTCGTGGAGTATTTTCGACTTTATGGTTGATAATCAACGTCAACCTATTTCGCAATGGCCAAATTTGAACGAAAATATACGTGGTTTAAACGATCCAAGCTGGACAAGTTGTAATGGTTCGAAAGACGTGCAGACATTTTATTATGGTCCGGGCGGAAAACCAACAGATGGTAATTCTACCAACGAACTGGATTTGGACGGAACAAATCGTGCTCAGCGTTGGAAAAGTTCAATTGCAGCTGGTCATAATCTTTGGTTAAAAGGTTTTTGGCGTGTACCCTGGTCACCCTTTACGGTTAGAGTTGCCGAAGTTAATACGACTGGAAACTGGATAAAATTAGCCGTGAACGCAAATTCCGGAATGGGTAGCAAGTACTCGGCAAATGCTGATCTGGCTGGCACGTATCGAATTGGCGATGGAAAAGAAAAATGGTGTGCCATTAATTATCTCGACGAAATTGACTCGATAGGAGAATGGGCTTATGACTTTTTGGACAAAAAAGTATATTATTATCCTTCAAATGATTTGACAAAAGTTGTTGCTTACTTTGCCGATAATTCATTGCCGGTAATCAAGTGTACAAGTGTATCTTACCTTCGTTTCATTGGCTTGACAATTGAAGGTGGTCAGGGAAATGGATTTGATTTTACGTCATCTTCTAATCTATTTGTTGGTGGTTGTACCATCCGTAACGTTGGAAATGTAGGAATTAATGATAACGGTGGAAGCAATAATACGTATCAGGGAAATAATATTTACGAAACCGGAGCAATGGCCATTAATTTAGCAAGTTGTGGTAATCGCCTTACACTTACTTCCTCAAACATATCTATACTGAATAATCACATTCATCATACAGGGAAACTATCGTCCAGTTTTGCACTTAAAATGGATCAATGTGTTGGTATTTATCTAGCTCACAATCTTATTCATGACATCCCAGCAGGCGGAGTAACCACCAATTTATTGGTAAATTGTACGTTTGAATACAACGAAATTCATAACATTGCACCCAAAGAATCGGATAATGGTGGATTCTACAATTATGGTGGTTGGACTTGCTACGGAAAC
>JBMOHZ010000257.1:0-4184 GCA_049317585.1 Paludibacter sp. | reverse complement strand
CATTCCGAAGCAGTCCATGTAGGTAAATGTACACCATTTGTTACATAATTTACATGTAATTCTTCTGGGAAATAACCTTTCCAAATTGGATTAAACATTTCTTGCGACACTTTGCCGTGTAACCAACTTACACCGTTTACCTCCTGACAAGTATTACATGCAAAAGCACTCATACTAAATTTCTCTTCTTTATTACCGGGATGTTCACGACCCATATCAATAAATTCATCCCATGTAAGTTGTAGTTTTGCAGGATAATCGCTCATATATTTACCAAATAAATCTTCGGTAAAGCTATCGTGACCAGCTGGAACTGGCGTGTGAACTGTATAAAGTGAACTTGAACGCACTACTTCGAGTGCTTGAGCATGAGTAAGTCCTTTGTCTTGAGTCAAATCAGCCAAACGTTGAACGTTAATTAATGCCGCATGACCTTCGTTACAGTGATAAACTTGTTTTTCGATACCCAGTTTTTTTAACGCCAATATTCCACCAATCCCAAGCATAATTTCTTGCTTCATACGGTTTTCCCAATCGCCACCATAAAGTTGGTGTGTTATAGATCGGTCGTATTCGCTATTCATATCGGTATCAGTATCAAGCAAATACAATGAGATTCTACCTACTGAAACTTTCCACAAATAGGCATATACAATACGATCAGGATATGGTACTTCAATTACAATAGGCTGTTCGTTAGCATCCTTTACTTGTTTAATTGGTAAATTGTTGAAATTTTGTGCTTCGTATAGTGGTACTTGTTGTCCGTCGACCGATAATGTTTGTGTAAAATAGCCATAACGGTATAAAAAACCTACAGCAGTTAAATTAATATTACAATCGCTGGCTTCTTTTAAATAATCGCCCGCCAAAACACCTAAACCACCCGAATATATTTTCAATACTTCGGTCAATCCATATTCCATGCTGAAATAAGCTACTGATGGACGATCGGTACGAGGAACAGCATTAATATATGCTATATATTTATCGTATATAGCATCTAATTTGGTAATAAAAACTTCGTCGTTAGCAAGTGAAGTTAGCTTTTCGTAGCTAAGTATATTGAGCAACAAAACTGGATTAGAATGAGCTCGAACCCAAGAATCGGGACAAATTGTACGAAACATGTTTTTAGCGTCACTATTCCACACCCACCAAATATTGTGAGCTATTTCTTCTAATTTTTTTAAATTCTCTGGTAAATTTGATTTTACATTAATTACCTTCCAATTTGGTTCATTTACGTTGTTTACTTTAATCTTCATAAAAAAATTGTTTTTATTCTGAATACTAATACCTTATTATAAAACTGACAGTAGTAAAATTAATGTTACAAAATTAATTAAAATGGCTATCTGACAGAAAAAAAAACTTCAAATTGTACAAAACAAAATTTCAAACGTTTGCAAGTATTATTTTACTCTTTTGTTTTTGTTTTCGATGGCAAGTTGGTAAGCTTTTGAATAATAGCTTATAAAATTAGACCACAATGCTTTACGCGAAATTTCAAGCGCATTTTTTCGAATTTCAATTACTTGATTATCTGATGCTTCGCTAAATATTTTTATCATGTTTGATATTTGTTTAGCCACTTCATATCCATTATAATCCGAACGGTGCACCACCCCTACTCCAGTTTCAATATTTTGTGGAGTAGCCGACACCCATTGTCCAAAACCTGACAAATCGGTAGTAATGGTTGGAACTGAAAAAGCAACACTTTCAAGTGGAGTGTAACCCCAAGGCTCATAATACGATGGAAAAACGGTCAAATCCAATCCAATAAGCAAATCGTAATAACTTTTATTAAAAATACCATCAGAACCATTTAAGTACGATGGAACAAAAATCACTTTTACGCGCTCATTAATCTGATTATGTATATGAAACCAATGCAAAGCACCCATTACATTATCATTATAATAGTCATGTAAATCGTGCGTTGATTTTCGGTTGTGCGAATACAATTTAAATTCAGGGTTTTCCAAACTATGCTTCAAATCGTATCGAGGTCCTTTTGACCAAGCAGGAACCATAATAAATGCTACTACTTGACGGGTCATATCTTTAAAATCGTATAAATACTTCAGCGATTCGATAAATGTATCAATACCTTTGTTTTTATATTCGTACCTACCAGCAGTTCCAATAAACAATGCATTATCAGCTAGCTCATAACCCAAAAGTGTTTCGGCTACTTTACGCAATGTTTTGCGGGCAGCATTACGTTTGGTGGTAAAAGCACGACCTTTAGGTACAAAATCGTCCTCAAAACCATTGGGAGTTACAATATGTGGCTTAATTTCAAGCAATTGTTCACATTCTACAGCAGTAATATCACTCACAGTTGTAAAACAATCTACTTGGTGAGCTGCTATTTTTTCGGTCGAATGTTTCGAAACCATGTTCAGTTCAGTAGCCATTTGATCGCCGCTATACTCATTTAAATAGTCGTATAATGGTTTATGATTTCCTGCAATTGAACGACCTATTGAAGTGGCATGTGTTGTAAATAATGTGGCTACCTGAGGGAGATTTTCTTTAATATAAAATGCTCCAAATGTCGTCATCCACTCATTAAAATGTGCCACAACTTCGTTTTTATCATTTAAATTATAAAAACGGTAATAGCTATCAATAACCATTCCTGTAGCAAAACCAAACATCGACGATTCATCGTAATCGCCGTAAGCAGCTATTGAATCTACTCCAAATTTCGACCACACATGTCCATAAATTTCGTCTTTACGAGCCATAAGTGGCATAAAGTCCACCAAAACAGCTATTGGCTCACCAAGTATTTTCCAGCGACCAACTCTAATTTTTAAATGATAATGTTCTTGTGTGTATGCAACCCATGCAGGATTAAATTTGGGATCTTCTTTAAAATACGGATTCGTTTTATCAGACCATACATCAGGTCCAATAAAAATCAATTTATCTCCTACTTGTTGTTTTAGAGTGGCAGCGCGCGTTGAAAGCACTGTATAAATACCACCTACCATATTACAAACTTCCCAGCTTGCTTCAAATATATATTCAGGTATGTAATTCTTTGTCATTTAAATATTTACGTTTTAAAATGCACGTGCATTCGGATAAATAATCACTAATTTTATAAATGCAAAAATGTGATTAATTCAAAAAGAAAAAAGAATGTCGTATTATTTTAAGCGTGCGCAAAGATACAAAAATTATTTAAAATAAAGTGAATCAAGCTATAAAGTTATCAACATGAATATCATATTTGTAATCATTCTATTTTTTCGCAAAATATTTTTATCGAAAAAAGGGATGTTGAAATCATATTGAATGCTTCCATTAAACTTCAAATTCTTCTCCAATGGCAGGTATAATTACAGTTCGATAGCCTTTTTCAAGTAATTTTTCCCGATATGTTTTCTGAACTTCATATTCGCCATGAACCAGAAAAACGGTACGAACCGAGTCTTTGTTTTGACATTCGAGAAATTGAATCATTTCACTGTAATCACCATGACCCGAAAAGGCATCGATTTTAGCTATACGAGCATTAACCTCATGCATTTCGCCTAAAATGGAGATAAATCGCAATCCTGGTTCTTGAATTCGAGCACCAAGCGAAGTAGGCGAACAATATCCAACTAACAAAATGGTATTGCGCCAATTTGAAATATTATTTGCAATATGATGCTTTACCCTGCCTGCCTCGGCCATCCCCGAAGCTGAAATAATAATACAAGGTTCTTTTGATTCATTTATAGCTTTGGAATCTTCTACATTTTTAATTAAATGTAATGACTGAAATCCAAATGGGTCATCGTCGTGATTTAGCACATCGCGTACCGCTTGGTTCATGCATTCGGTATGTAAACGAAAAACTTCAGTTGCATCAACTGATAATGGACTATCAATTATTACTTTAATATATGGCAACAAGCCTTTATTAAACAAATTGTTAAGCACAAAAACAATTTCTTGCGTACGACCAACCGAGAAAGCTGGAATTATTAATTTACCTTTGTTTTGGACACAAGTTTGATTTACAATTTTCAATAATTCATCTTCACTTTCAGCTTCGCTTGTATGCAGTCTATTGCCATAAGTCGATTCAGTAATCAACACATCACAAGGAGGAAATGCAGTTGGCGGTTTTAAAATACGGTTATAAGGTCGACCAATATCGCCAGTAAACGCCAACT
>JBMOHZ010000256.1:0-4195 GCA_049317585.1 Paludibacter sp. | reverse complement strand
TAATTTCGGGATAATCCTGAGCAACAGCTTCGAAAAGCTTTTGATGCATTTCGTTGGCTTGAGCGGGCGATTCACATTGTAATAAATCGAGCCAAATACGGGCATCAATTTCCCAATTATAATCGAGCGATCGTAAACTTAAGTCGGCAAACCGAAAACCATACATTTCGCGATATTTACGTACACGCACCACTTCAAGGACATCGCCATTAGCAATAAAATCAATTTCCTTATAAGGTTTATTCCAAAAATAGTTGTTTTTGGTTACCATCAATAAATCGCCATTTGTGAGTTCATCCTCTTTCATCAACACACGGTTGCGAATGCCATTGTTATACATATTGGCTCGCTTATTTGAACGCGTAACCACAATGGTATCCTCCACTCCTACTCCATTGTATGCACGCTGTATTTCGTCTATTAAATCCATACCATTCAAGTGTTTAATATCCGAAAATCCATCCGTTTCGAATATCGGAAACTCCGAAGTTTTATCCTCCTGAAGCATTTCGCGTAATCGTGTGGCGTTATGCAAAATACCACTCTCGAGTGCTTGACGAACTACGTGAGTAAGCGTAAATTCGTGTACTTTTAATCCATATCCGGCCAACTTATCTTTTTCGAGCGCCGGGCTGTGTGGTTGCATTACGGGTGGCAACTGCGCTGTATCGCCTAGTAACAAAAGGCTGCAACCATCACCTCCGTAAATAAACTCAATTAAATCGTCAAGCAATCGGCCCGATCCAAACTCGGTATCGCCACCAATATTCGAAATCATGGATGCTTCGTCTACAATAAAAAGGGTGTGATTGAATAAATTATCCGCTAGTTGAAAGCGATAATCGCCCATGGCTTTTTGCCTATAAATACGCTTGTGAATGGTAAATGCAGGAAAACCTGAATAACCCGAAATTACTTTGGCGGCTCTCCCTGTGGGTGCCAACAACATAGTTTTTTGTTTTAACCCATTCAAGGCACGTACCAAAGCACTTACCACCGAAGTTTTACCTGTGCCAGCATAACCGCGCAACAAGAATACTTTTTCCGAATCGGTCGACATAAGAAATTCGCCCAACTTTTCGAGTAAATCGGTTTGCTGATCGGTAGGTTCGAAAGGTAATTCGGCTTTTATTTGCGATGATATAAAATTATGCAGCATGTGTGCAAAGATAATTATTTTTTTTACCTTTGCTGTCCTAAAAATTAAACAATCATACAATATTATGTATAAAAAATTAGTAACAATTATGACCGCAGCTATATTCGCTTTTTGCAATAATCAAGATGCTACAGCAACCGAAAAACCGTTTGTTTATTCCGTGGACAAATTTGCCGATATCGAAATACTTCGTTACGAAGTTCCAGATTTTGATAAATTGAGTTTAAAACAAAAAGAAATGATTTATTATCTTTCGCAAGCTTCCATCGAAGGTCGTGATATACTATTTGATCAAAATCACAAAAACAACTTAACTATACGGCGAACACTCGAATCTATTTACATCAACTTTAAAGGCGATAGAAATACGAGTGATTTTAAGAATTTCACAATTTACCTAAAACAAGTTTGGATGGGAAATGGTATACATCACCATTATTCCGAAGATAAATTCACTCCCAAATTCTCGAAAAAATTCTTTGCAGATGCTGTGCGATCTGTACAGACGCAATGCATTGCGTTTGTAAAGCCAGGCGAATCCATTCCTAAATTTATTGCACGTATTAGTCCTATTATTTTCGATGCAACACTTTATGCCAAACGAACAAATCAGGAAGCAGGCGTGGATTTGATTCAAACATCGGCTAATAATTATTACGAGGGCGTAACACAATCCGAAGTAGAATCGTTTTATGAAAAAATGAAAAACCCGGCCGATAACACACCTATTTCGTATGGACTTAATAGCAAATTGGTAAAGGAAAATGGAATAGTTACCGAAAAAACTTATCGCATTGGCGGCATGTATAGCACTGCCATTGAGCGTATTGTAAAGTGGTTATCGAAAGCATCTGCGGTAGCCGAAAACGCCAAACAACGCGAAATAATAGAGACTTTGATTGAGTTTTACAAAACTGGCGACCTCAAAACTTTCGACCAATATGCCATAAAATGGGTACAGGATATTGATTCGCAAATTGACTTTATCAATGGTTTTACCGAAAGTTATGGCGACCCGCTTGGCATGAAAGCCAGTTGGGAATCGCTTATCAATTTTAAAAAAATTGAAGCCACAAAACGCACGCAGATTATTAGTAACAATGCCCAATGGTTCGAAGACAACTCACCTATCGACCCTAATTTCAGAAAAGAAACGGTGAAAGGTGTCTCGGCCAAAGTAATTACAGCGGCTATGCTTGGTGGCGATTGCTATCCGGCTACTCCTATTGGTGTTAATTTGCCAAACTCAAACTGGATTCGTCGGGATTATGGTTCAAAATCGGTTACCATCGAAAACATAACCGAAGCTTACGACAAAGCATCGCTTGGCAATGGTTTTGCCGAAGAGTTTATGTGGAGTAAAACCGAAATTGAACGCGCTAAAAAATATGCTTCACTTACTAATAACTTGCACACCGATTTGCACGAATGTTTGGGTCATGGCTCTGGCAAATTGCTGCCAGGTGTTGACCCCGATGCATTAAAAGCCTATGGCTCAACGCTCGAAGAAGCACGCGCCGACCTATTTGGATTGTATTATATGGGCGACCCTATTATGGTTAAACTTGGCTTACTTCCTAATGATGAAGCTTATAAAGCGGAATATTATCAGTTCCTTATGAACGGACTTATGACACAACTAACACGCATTAAACCTGGTAAAAACATAGAAGAAGCTCACATGCGTAACCGTCAGTTAATAGCTTCATGGGTGTTTGAGAAAGGCACTGCTGACAAAGTTATTGAGATGAAGCAACGGAATGGCGAAACCTATATTGTGGTGAATGATTATGTAAAAGTTCGTGCACTCTTTGGCCAGTTATTAGCGCAAATACAAGAAATAAAATCGACTGGTAATTTTGAAAAGGGCAAAGAATTGGTCGAAAGTTTTGCCGTAAAAGTGAATTCGGTGTTACATGCTGAAATTCTCGGTCGCTATGGCAAACTGAATCTGGCTCCGTATCGCGGATTTGTAAATCCGGTTTATACGCTGATAAAGGATAAATCAGGCATTATAACGGACGTAAAAGTAAGTTACAACGAAAATTATGTAGACCAACATCTCCGCTATTCAAAAGATTATTCGGTATTACCAAATTACAATTAATCTAGGTGCAAATAGTGACGTACCATAGATCTGCGGTAAAAAAGATAAGGTAAAAATTGCAAGTTCAAAAAAACCAAAACAGTTATGCAAACAATTATACCAAGTATAATCAAAACTGTGTGCAAAATCATTTATTTTTCATTTAATTTTGAAATTCTCTATTACATCCAACGGCTTCCAACCTAGGGTTTTTAAAGCTTTTGCATTACTGAAAGTAAGGGACTTTGTGATTTTATCCAATTTATCAGAATTTATTGGTGACTTTCTTCCAAGCATATCGCCTACCAATGCCAAGCCTTTTGCAACAATATACGGAACAGATAGAACGCCTTTTTTGTTTAACTGTTTGCAAATTAGTGTTTCTAATTCACTAAAACTCGGATGATTCGAATCGCAAATATTATAAACGCCACCGTTATCAGCCACCAAGAGAATTAAACGGGCAATATCCTGCACCATCAACACACTTTTGCGAGCATTACCACCGCCAATATTTAGGTACTTTCCACTTTTAATGCCATTTATCATAGCTCCTAGATTGCCTGGAGGATTTGGACCGGCAATTAACGATGGACGTAGAATTGTAAGAATAACGTTATTACGCTTGCACCAATCTGTTAGAAATTGCTCTGCATGAATTTTACTCAGGGCGTAGGGTGTATTGCCATTCATTGCAGTATCTTCCGAAATATTTTCACCAGACTCTAAACCATAAACAGCAACTGTACTGATAAATACAAACGATTTGGGTAAGCCGGATACTTCTAAAGATTCACACAGTTTTTTGGTAAGACCCAGATTAACATCGTAGAATACTTGCTCTTCTTGAGCAGTTTTAGGCACTGAATGCGCTTTGCCTGCTAAGTGCAAAACCACATCCACATTTGGCAATTCTGTTAAATCATTCCACGAAAAGCTTTTGACAATTC
>JBMOHZ010000255.1:0-4215 GCA_049317585.1 Paludibacter sp. | reverse complement strand
CTACGCTGACCGTTGGTTCCCAACGACGGTGCGCAAATTCCCATATCCGGTGAGATAAGGACTGGTATATTAAATATAAACTGTATTGGCGAATGAAAAAATTTGATTTAAATATAAAATACCTGCTTGTGTTGCAAGGATTATTTGTTGCTTCTGCACCGATGTTAACGAATAGAACTCAAAATCCGAGTATATTTTTTTATTATACGTTGGTTTATTGTATTGTATTTATAATCTTGTACTTTGTAAAACTTATAAATGAAAAAAATACAAATAACAAATTTGATTTTTACTCGATATTTGGAATTTTAGCGTCAATAATAATTATTATTATCGGAGTTCATTATTATTGATCCTTCTGCAAGTAGCGTGAAATCGCGCATTGAGTTGGGTTTTCCTAGTCTACATCGGACTAATTACAAATTCAGCAAACTATTTTTCATTAGCTTAATCTTGCACAGCTAATACTTCTTGAAATTTACTCAAAAAATAAGTAGCATCTTGTTTCGACAAACAAAGCGGTGGTAAAAGTCGAATAGTATGAGCGCCGGTAACGCCTGTAAATATTTTTTTGTCGAAAAGCAAGTTATTCCGTATGGCACTAATTGGTTTTTCAAATTCAATACCTATCATAAGTCCCAGACCGCGGACTTCTTTAATGCCTTGTATTTTGCGTAGTTCAGTGAGCAGGTAATCGCCAATTTTGCGAGCATTTTCAACCAGATTTTCGGCTTTCATTACATCGAGCACAGCTATGGCTGCTGCACAGGCCAAATGACTACCGCCAAAAGTAGTGCCCAATAAACCATGCGAAGCTTTAAACGCTGGGCTAATAAGCATACCTCCAATAGGGAAACCATTGCCCATACCTTTAGCCACAGTAATTAAATCGGGGCGAATATCGGCATGTTGATGGGCAAAAAACTTACCACTACGGCCATAGCCCGATTGCACTTCGTCCAAAATTAGAACTGTACCATTTTCTTTACAAGCAATGCTCAGCTCCTGTAAAAAGCTTTTCTCGGGCACTTGAATGCCGCCAACACCTTGTATGCCTTCGATAATCACAGCACACACATCGCCTTTTTGCAAAGATGCACGAATTGGGTCAATATCGTTTAAAGGGAAAAACTCCACGTCGAAACCTTCGTTGATGGGAGCTACAATTTTGGGATTATTGGTTACACGTACAGCTGCCGAAGTACGCCCGTGAAAGCTCTGATTAAAAGCAATTACTTTGGTGCGACCAGTGTGGAAAGATGCTAATTTAAGCGCATTTTCATTTGCTTCGGCACCTGAACTTACCAGAAACAAGGCGTAATCTTCGTAACCTGATGCTTTTCCAAGTTTTTCGGCCAGCTCAACTTGCATTTTATTGATAACTGAATTGGAATAAAAAACGAGCTTTTCGGTTTGCTGCGTAATTTTTTGTACAAAATACGGATGCGAATGTCCGATTGAAATTACAGCATGACCTCCGTATAAATCCAGGTATTCAATACCCTGCTTGTCGTACGTACGACATCCAATTCCTTTGGTGATTTCAATATCAAAAAGTGGATAAACATCAAATAAATTCATATTTTTAGAGCTAAATTATAAAGATAACAATTAAAATAATTATGTTCGAAAGACAACAATAAAAGTCTTGATTTAATTTACAAAAGTACTTTAATTTATGCTTATAAGCAATTTTATATTCAAAAAAAATTGTACTTTTACATCAAATTATACTCAGATGAACAATACCATCACTATTTATTGCAAAAATACAAAGTCGTATCACGATATTCCGACAGGAACATCGTTAATTGAAATATATAATTTGCTAGCCATTAATCTGAAATTTCAGGTGGTGGCAGCTCGGGTAAATTACAAGGTCGAAGATCTTAACTTTTTGATTTACAAACCAAAAGATATTGAATTTATTGACATGAGCATACAGTCGGGTATGCGTGTATATATTCGCACCTTGAGCATGGTGCTTTCAAAAGCAGTGGAAGAGGTTTTCCCCGAAAATCCATTGCGCATCGAACATCCTATATCGAAAGGTTATTACTGTAAACTCGAAGGTTTTAAAGAGCCTATCACCAATGAAATAATCCAAAAAATTAAACAACGTGTTGCCGAAATAATTGCGGCCAATTGCACCATCCATTGCGAAGAAAAACAAACAAAGGTTGTAAACCAAATGTTTGCCGAACGCAAACATCATTCCGACAAAATATCGCTACTCGAAACGCTTGGCACGCCTTATTGTCGCTTTTACCGTATCGACGATTATATAGATTATTACAACGGTGTTTTACTTCCATCAACCAGTTATTTAGGACTTTACGATTTGGTGCCGTACTACGATGGCATGTTGCTGTGCGTGCCAAACAGAGATAACCCCGAAAAAATTGAAGATATTGAATTTCAACCTAAAATGTTTGAGATTTTCAAAGAATATATGGGTTGGAATAAAATTATGAACCTCAACAATGTAGGCGAATTTAATGTGGCTTGCCGCAATAATCAAACTTTTAATCTGATAAAAGTATCGGAAGCATTGCACGAGAAAAAAGTGGCATTGATTGCCGATATGGTAGCTCAAAAATCGGATAAAGTGCGGTTTGTATTGGTGTCGGGGCCATCGTCGTCGGGTAAAACTACGTTTAGCAAACGACTTTCTATACAATTAATGGTAAGTGGTTTAAAACCAATTGTCATATCGCTGGACAATTATTTTGTTGACCGCGATGCCACGCCTCGTGATGAATCGGGCGAATGGGATTTTGAGCATTTACATGCGCTGGATTTGGAATTATTCAACACTCAACTCAAACAACTGCTTGATGGCGAAGAGATTGAAATTCCATTTTTTAATTTTGAAGACGGGAAACGTTATTTCAAAGGCGAAAAACTCCAATTAAATCACGATAGTATTTTAGTGCTCGAAGGTATACATGCTTTAAATCCAGCACTAATTCCGGATATTCCGCAGGATACTACGTTCAAAATATATGTTTCGGCACTTACTACCATTTCTATTGATAATCATAACTGGATTCCGACCACCGACACACGTTTATTGCGTCGCATTATACGCGATTATCGTTTTAGGAATTACTCCGCTCGCGAAACCATTGCACGATGGCCGAGTGTGCGCCGAGGCGAGGAAAAATGGATTTTTCCGTTTCAAGAAAATGCCGATGTGATGTTTAATTCGGCTTTACTTTTTGAGTTAGCTGTACTCAAGCGCCATGCCGAACCCATACTGGCCGAAGTACCAAAATACTGCGATGAATATACCGAGACACACCGATTGCTTAAGTTTTTGAATTATTTTATTTCGATTCCCGAACGCGAAATACCACCAACCTCGCTCCTACGTGAGTTTGTGGGCGGAAGTAGTTTTAGGTATTAGGTGCTGCGCGATAATAGGCTTCGCCGTTATTTTGCTTCGCGTTATTTGGCTACGCCGTTATTGGCTTCGCGTTATTAGGCTACGCCGTTATTGGACTAGGTCGATATTTATTGTTCCGTAGTCTGTGGTCAGTTGTCTGTCGTCTTTTAAAAGAGTAATTGCTTGTATTTAAAACAAATATTGTATATTTGCATATCCATTAGAATATTATCATGATAGTCAGCTCAAAAAAGTATTTTATACTACTAACAATAATAGCTATTTCAGGCTTGGCATTATCGCAAAGTAGGAATGGTTTGTATAAGTTTTCGCTTCCTGGCAAGTCATCTATTGTACTTACTGGTATTGGACCATCTTACCTTTTTGGCGATGTGGGTGGAAATAAGGATACCAAAGGACTGCTAGCCAAAACAGATTTTATTGTGGCACAAACAAAATACATGTTTTCAATAAATTATCGCTATGTATTTCAGAATAATATTGGCCTTAAAGCGAGTGCTCTATTTGGAAAATTTGAAGGTACAGACACTGATTCGCGCAATGAAGCCAGGGGTTTTGATTTTGCTACAAACCTAACCGTATTGGCAATGCACATTGAATACAATATTATTGGTGGCGAAAATTCAGAGTATGGCTCACCACATAAATTATATGCTTTTGTAGGTTTAGGAGCCTTGATTAGCGATGTTAATTTTAACAGCCCAAATCCTTTACGCAACTCTGCGACTTTAAAAGATTCCCATGCTCCAAATGCAGTTATAACACCTGTTGGAACCGGCTATAATGCTAAAATGGTTTCGGTAGCA
>JBMOHZ010000254.1:0-4219 GCA_049317585.1 Paludibacter sp. | reverse complement strand
CAGTCCGAACACATTAAAATGTTCCCTACAGTTTATCTCAACTTTTAATCTCGAATTTATGATCGGTTGAATTTCGGTATCAAATCTATACACCACTGTGTTCATTTTTTCATTTGCTTTCACTGATCTTTTCTGACCCAAAAAATCAAGCCTTTTACGAATCTGTTGTAAAATGGGATGAATATTTCCCGGTTTTATTTGTACAAGATCAATGTCTTCTGAGTACCTTGCCTGAGGTTTAAAAAACATCTTGTGTAATGCTGTACCACCTCTGAAAGCTAGATTCTCGCGAATAAAGTCATCGGAAAATAATTCAACCAAAGCCCTTTCTATAACTAAATCCTGTTCTACCTGTGCATTTGTTTTCCATGGTGCATTTTTCTGCCATTCAATAATATGTGCTCTTGGGATCATATATCGCTTTCTATTTCTGTATTAATTATTAAATTCCATTTCTCACTTTTCTCCCCATTTTTCTCCTCTGAAGACTTGAGAAGTACCGTTTTGGGATTTGATTTTGCCAATTTGTTTTCAAAAACAGCCGCCAATTTAGTGTTGACCAACACATTTTCAGCAATATAACCTGCCCTTTGATAAACACTCAATGGAAAATCATTTTTCACTACTTCTTTCATTTTTGCCAAATTAATGCTTTCGGATAATTCTTCAAGTATTGACATTATGCGATTATATCCTCCGACTGATTGTTCAAAATAAATCAAGTCAAGAAAGGTCAATTCTATAGATGACATTTTAAAGTAGCCTGTATCCGTTTTTTTATCTTCAATTCCAATTAATGGAAAGTTTTTTTTCTCAGTGAAATTTATCAAAAAACTATCATTGCTTATTTTACGGGGTTTTGGCTTTTCCGAAATAATATAAAATTCCTGAGGCTGTTGATGTGCTGCACCGTGAAACATAGCTGCACTATATAGTCCAACATAATAGGTTTTATTTAAATACATCATCAATTCATCAATGTAAAATTCGACAGGAACAACTCCCATGTTTCGATATTCATCGGTAATAATAGTGTAGAATCCTCTTCTTATATTGATAATTTCTCCTTTTATTCTAAGCCTATCAAGATCTTTTCTGATGTTTTTAATAGACTTGGGTATCTCTCTTATCAAGTCTTCAACGGTAAAAGCATATCTACCATTGGTTCTGACGCTTCGAAGAAAATCAGCTGTATGTTTTATTGACTCAATCATATACAATCTAATTATAATAATACATGCATTAAACCCCTTTTATAGGGGTATATTGCATGCAAAAATACAACAATTATTTAATATGGTTATAAATAAAGTGATTTATTTTAGTTTTAATTTTGGATTTATTATTGCGGCCAAAATTTATTACGAAAAAGGATGATTTTTAACCACCTACCTTACTTATTTTTAGCTACGCTGACCGTTGGTTCGGTTCACCGGACGATGTCAGTCCGATTCCGAAAGGTATCAGTTAAATTACACGTTTGAAATACAATATGTTACTAATAGCAACAATTTTTGTCATGTACTTAGAAAAATACGTTACATTTTAGGTAAAGATTTAATGAATCTCTCGACTTCGACAATATTGAACATTCGATTATCCCATGGAGAATATATTTGAATAAATTCTTTATTCTCAAGTAAATAGATAGCTCGTTTATATACACCTAATATTTTCACTAATCGGTTTATGTGAATGGGGGTATATTTATCACTTTTATTGTACTTTTTTCGGTATGCTTTGATTCGGATAAGAATATCAGATTTGTTTGCAGAGAGTTTGAAGATTTGCTTTAAAAGATACTCGTTATCTTTTACGAGTCGGAGCTTTTTTGCTTCGACTTTTTCTTTGTAAGTCATGATTGTGTTAGTTTGAATTAATTAATATTCAAGTAAATTTGATTCTGCCCTATTAAAAAGGTTGCCATGCCCAATCACAAAATAATTTACTTTTGAGGGGTCTTTGAGGATAATGTCTTTTTCGCGCATGAATTTGATATAGCCTTTGGCAGTGCGCTCTTTTACGTCGAGGTATTCTTGTAGCTTATCGGTTAGTTCTTGATAGGTGTAGTAGCGTTTTTGTGTGAAGATTGTTTTGGCAGCAGCTGTAAGCTCGTTTTCTTTGCGTTTTTCTTTTTCTTCCTTTGTTTTTTCACCCAAATAAATATGCATTTCTTCTTTTTTGTCCCACGCAAACTGAATGAGCGGTACATCCAATGGACTGCCATCACGGACTTTCAATACTTTTACGACTGACACTCCGGGTTGGTCATCTTTTTCAATAGAGAATACCTCCTGGGTCACAAAACACGAAAAAGCGATTGAACATTAATTCAATCGCTTTTTCATGTTAATCGTATTCCAAAACTTTATTCTTCGTCTCTAAATTCCAAAATATCTGCTGGTTGGCAGTTTAATACTTTGCAGATTGCATCTAATGTGCTAAAGCGTATAGCTTTGGCTTTGCCAGTTTTTAGGATGGATAAATTTGCTGGAGTAATATCAACGCGTTCGGATAGTTCGTTGAGCGAAATTTTCCTACGCGCCATCATTACATCTAAATTTACTATTATTGCCATTTTGGTGTTACTTAAATTGTATAATCTTGTTCTTCTTTCATTTCAACAGCAATTCGCATTACTTCGGTCATTATCAGTATGACTATACCCATAATAATTGCATTAAAATCAATGATTTTTGAATATGTAAACTGATAATGTGTGAGATCAACCAAGTATTCGGCACTTATAATATTGACGAGCTGAATGACCGAACCAATTAAACCAATTCCTAAAATTATTGTCCCAATTCGGTTTATTCGAGCCAAATTTATTCGCTCAAAAACTACCGAATGTTGTAGCGAACGCAAGATTTTTACCACCAAAAATGGAATCCAAATTCCTAGTATCAAAACAATGACAGTTAATGCCATATAAAGTGAATTTAATGCCATCCACCAGATTGGTTTTTGTTGTACATCGCTAAAAATAAGCGATATATTATTAGATTGTACCAATACTTCTTGACCGTTTTTAGTGTTTAGCTCGTTTGGAAGCATGATGTCCGGATTTTTGGGTTCTACGTCCATCATAATAAATTCTTGTGTTTTGTTTTGCGTATTGTCTTCGTATTTGGCTATGGTCAACCCATAATTAATACCATCGATAAATGGCAAAACAGCACCTTGATATAAACTGCCAAAGAAAACGATTAATAAAACAATGCATAATGATTTTAAACGTTGCATAACTATATGATTTATTTAATTGTAAGTTCCTCAATTAGCCTATTTGCTCCTCCCACTTTGTCCATTATAAACAATACGTAGCGAATGTCTACATTGATGGTACGTTGTAAGTCAGGTTCAAAAATAATATCACCACTCATAGCTTCCCAGTTTCCATCAAATGCAAGACCAATAAGTTCGCCTTTTGCATTAAAAATCGGACTTCCTGAGTTACCTCCTGTTATATCGTTATTACTCAAAAATGCAACATGCATTTTACCTGTTTTAGAATCGATATAGGCTCCGTAATTGTTTTCAGTAATGGCATTTTTTAGCTTCACTGGCACATCAAATTCATAATCACCCGGAATTTCTTTTTCCAAAATACCTTGTGTAGTAGTGTAGTAATTATAATCAATAGCATCAGCTGGTTTGTAGCTTCCAATTTTTCCATAAGTCAATCTCATGGTCGAATTAGCATCGGGGTAACGAGCCGTTCCTTTTTCATCTGCCATTTCTTTGAGCCCTGCTTCATAGTTACGTTCTGCATCTTTAATCATTTCAGTACCCTCTTCATAATCACCTTTTTGTAAACTTCCATATAGCAATGATGCTTCGCGATAATATAAAACTGCAGGGTCGTTAAGTAAATTTAACGAGCTTTTATTTAGAGCTTTCTTAAACTTATCGAAAGTTGTGAAAACAGACTTTGAATAAATATATTCAGCATATTTTAGCGAACTTCCTTTAAATTTTTTAGTTATTACATTGTAAAGTGCTGGTAGATATTCTGGCTCAACGGCTTTTTTATATTCGTTTATCATTACTTCAAAGGTAGCTTGGTCTACTTCGGCATAATAATCTTTGTATAATTCGGCTGCTTTTTTTAGTACAGAGTCTTTATTTACTTTTCCTTCGGTAAGCTTCACTAATGAGGATGCAATTCGAGGCATCTCAGTTCCCCCAGTTAACGATTCGCGCATAAAATTCAGCG
>JBMOHZ010000253.1:0-4231 GCA_049317585.1 Paludibacter sp. | reverse complement strand
ACTTGAAAAATTGGCATTTTTGAATGACATTCAAATTGAAAACATACTATTTTACATTTATCAACATGGGCAACTGAATACTATATACGAATTACAACTTATTGATGGTATTGATATGACTGACATTAAGCGTATGTTGCAGTTTGTAAATATTGGCGAAAAAGCAAACAAGAGCAAGCCACTTTATTTTAATGAAATATGGAAATATGGAAATTCAGAAATCTATTATAGGTTAGACAAAAATATAGAACAAAAAAAAGGATATATAAAAACCACAACTAGCGATGGTGTGAGTTCACCACCTTATTATGGCTCGTCGGTTTACAATTCGTTAAAATACAATTTCAACTACAAAAACACCATTCGATTTGGAGTAACAATGGAAAAAGATCCAGGTGAAGCGTTTTGGAGTAATGTTCACAAAGGATATGATTTTTACTCGTTTCATTTTCAAGCTAACAATGTAGGCAAACTTAAAAATCTGGTTATAGGAGACTTTAGAGCATCATTTGGACAAGGACTCGTGTTTAATTCTGGATTTGGTAGTTCCAAATCGTCTTATGTACTAAACGTTGTTTCGCGCGATAATGGTCTGAAAAAATTCAGCTCAACCGACGAAAACAACTATTTCAGAGGCATAGGAACTACTTTCAATATTGGAAGAACGGAAATTACTGGTTTTTATTCATCAAAAAAACCAGATGCTGATACTGTAAACAATCAATTTGCTTCATTTTACAAAACAGGACTTCATCGCACTTTAAATGAGTTAAACAAAAAAAATAGTTTGCGTCAACAAACATTTGGCCTTCATACTAATTGGACATTTAAAATGGCACGCATTGGATTTACAGTAGCCCATACAATATTAGATAAATCCTTAACTCCTGACATTTCAGCGTATAATTTATTTTATTTCAGTGGTAAACAACAAACTACAGCAAGCTTGGATTATAGAGCGCGGCTTGGAATATTCAATTTATTTGGCGAAACTGCCATTACAAACAATAATGGAATTGCAACTATTAACGGCGCAATGTTCTCACCAACTAGCAAAATAAGTTTAGTAACTTTGTGGAGATACTACTCACCTAAATATGATACATTTTATGCAAATGCATTTTCGGAAAATACGAGAATTAACAATGAAAGAGGAATTTATATAGGTGCAGAAATTTGTCCTTTTAGCAAATGGAAATTCTCGACCTATATTGATAGTTATCATTTCCCATGGTTAAAATACGGAGTTGGAGCACCTACCTGGGGACAAGATTATTTAATGCAAGCCGAATACAATCCAAAACGTAATTTGCAAATGAACTGGCGATTAAAATATGAACAAAAGGCAAAAAATAACAGCTACAATCCAATTCCTCAAATTTACGATTACGCCAAAGCTGCAATTCGATATCAACTTTTGTTTAGCTATGGTAACTTTTCGACAAAAAACTTGATAGAAGTAAACTATTCAGATTCAGCACTTCTAACAGTAAAAATTGGATTTACGGCATATCAGGATATAAATTACAGTTTTGAAAAAATTCCATTAACAGCCGAATTCCGATACCTATTTTTTGATGCACCCAACTACGAAAACAGATTTTATTTATACGAAAAAGATATTCTATACGCATTTTCAATACCAATGTTTTATGGTTTAGGCTCACGTTATTATTTTAATTTAAAGTACGACGTAAATAAACATTTGACTCTTTGGTTTAAATTTGCTCAAACAGTTTATGGTGATGGACGAAAAACAATTGGAAGTAGCAATGACGAAATTATAGGCAATCGAAAATCAGATATACGGTTTTTGCTACGATATAAGCTTTAATTATTGAACAAACTTTGATATAAAATAAAATATGTACAACATTTTAAAGTACTTTTGTGTTTAATGCCTCATAAGAGAACATTGAAAATTAAAAAATGTTATTGCGCTAAAAATGACACCTAACATTCAAGGAAAAAAAATATTTATAGATATTGATTTAAAAGAAATTGTTACATTCATACATTGGACATTTTTCTTTATGGCTTGGCGTCTAAACGGCAAATACGATGACATACAATCGGTGTGCGATTGCGGTTCATGCAAAGTTAGTTGGTTGCAACAATTCCCCGTTTCGGAACGCGAAAAAGCAGAAGAAGCTTTAAAACTATACAAAGACGCACAAGAAATGCTTCGCAGGTTTTTGGATGAAAAAATAGTAGCCATAAATGCTATGGTGGGTATTTATTCTGCCTACTCCAACGAAGATGACATTCAAGTTTCAATTGATAACCAAGAAATAACAATACCAACGTTGCGTCAACAAATTCCTTCGAGCGATGGTTTTTGTTATTCGCTTTCCGATTTTATTAGACCTCAAAATGATTTTATTGGAGTTTTTGCCAATACTGTTTTAGGCGTGGAGGCTTTTGCCGATACTTTTGAAAAAGACGATGATATGTATCATTCCATTTTGATTAAAACTCTTTCGGACCGACTTGCAGAAGCAACAGCGGAATGGCTACATTTTAAAGTTCGCACCCAAATTTGGGGTTATACTCCCAACGAGAAACTCAATGTAAATGAACTATTTAAAACACACTACCAA
This sequence comes from Paludibacter sp., assembly GCA_049317585.1. Taxonomy (GTDB): domain Bacteria; phylum Bacteroidota; class Bacteroidia; order Bacteroidales; family Paludibacteraceae; genus Paludibacter. The sequence goes on along the minus strand of JBMOHZ010000253.1, from coordinate 1,631 downwards.
GGCATCCGTCCTGCCGTGGGTTACCCTTCCTTACCCGACCAATCAATCATTTTTACATTGGATAAGCTAATTGATTTCAAAAGCTTAGGCATTTCACTAACCGAAAACGGAGCAATGTTTCCCAATGCTTCCGTTAGTGGATTGATGTTTGACCATCCTAAATCTCGATACTTTAATATAGGTAAAATTGATGAACATCAGTTTAAGAATTATGCCCTACGCTGTGGAAAACAACCTGAAGTACTTCGTAAATGGCTAGCTTCTAATTTATAGATTGACAATTGAGCCGTAAAGTCATTACTTCAAATATTTATTGGCAAATCAAAACATTGGCATATTGGCACATTTTCATTACCTTTGTACTCACAATTATACATTATTAATTGGTTATAATTAATTGGTTGAAATGCGCATTGATATTATTTCTGCAGTTCCTGAATTATTAGAAAGTCCATTAAATTATTCTATCGTAAAACGAGCTCGTGACAAGGGTTTGGTAGAAGTACACGTTCACAATTTACGCGAATATAGCACAAATAAACACCGCAGGGTTGACGATTATGCCTTTGGATTTAGTGCTGGTATGGTACTTCAGATTGAACCTATCGACCGTATTATCACTCAACTTAAAAGTGAACGATCTTACGACGAAGTGATTTACACTTCACCTGATGGCGAAAAATTTGATCAGAAAATGGCGAATCGACTATCCATGTCAGGTAATTTAATTATACTATGTGGACATTACAAAGGCATAGACCATCGCATTCGCGAACATTTGATAACCAAAGAAATTACAATTGGTGATTATGTATTAACTGGTGGGGAACTACCTGCCGCCATTATGACCGATGCCATTGTTCGTCTTATTCCTGGAGCAATTGGCGATGAGCAATCAGCACTTTCCGATTCGTTTCAGGATAATTTACTTGCACCACCTGTTTACACCCGACCAGCCGAATATAAGGGTTGGAAAGTTCCCGAAATTCTACTCTCAGGCCATCAAGCCAAAGTGGACGAATGGAATCATCTACAATCGGTGGAACGCACAAAGCGATTAAGACCTGATATTTTGTAAATTTCAAATTTCAAGAGGTGTACAATTTAGATCCTAGTTGAAATAACAGAATTAGAAAAATGCAGCATTAAAAAATAAAACACAAACTGAAGATATTGCAAATGACAAAAATTAAAGTTGGCGTAATTGGCGGCGCCGGATATACCGCTGGTGAATTGTTGCGAATATTGGTAAATCACCCAAATGTAGAGATTGTTTTTGTACATAGCTCGAGCAACGCTGGTAATCCCATAGCGGATGTACACAGCGGATTGGTTGGTGAAACCGATTTAATATTTACTTCCGAATTGCCTTTTAGTGAAGTTGATGCGTTGTTTCTTTGTTCGGCACACGGCGACAGTAAAAAGTTTATGGACGAAAATCCGGAAGCTTCAAAGTTGAAAATCATAGATTTATCTACCGATTATCGCGAAAAACGTACAGATCATGATTTTGTATATGGATTACCTGAAATGAACCGTACTAAAATAGTAAATGCGCAACACATAGCTAACCCCGGCTGCTTTGCCACTTGCATTCAGTTGGCATTGTTACCGCTTGCATCAGCAGGATT
>JBMOHZ010000252.1:0-4242 GCA_049317585.1 Paludibacter sp. | reverse complement strand
CCAGCAAGTTTGTTATCCTTGATATCATTTGCTTCATCTGTCATTTTAACAGCTTTGTTGTAATACAAACGACCCATTCCCGCATAAGCATCAGCCAATTTTGGATCAAGTTCAACAGCTTTTTCAAATGCTTTTAAAGCATCATCAAAGTTTCCGAGCGATTCATCTAAATTACCTTTAACATATTGATATTGAGCTAATTTCGGTTCTTTTGCAATAGCATTGGTTAAATAAGTTAATGCTTCTTTAGTTTGACCAGTGTAAATATAATAGTTAATTAAGTTCTGAAGAAACCATGGTTCTTGAGGAAATTTAGTAAAACCTTCTTTCAATGTTTTTACAAAATTAATAGTATCTTTTTTCTTGCTATATTCTTCGTAAAGCAATTGATAAACATTTAGTTCCTCGTATTTATCATCTTTCAAATCTTCGTACCAAGCAATTGCCTTATCGTTTAGCCCAGCATTTGTAGCAGCAATAGCAGTATAATATTTAATCATATAATAAGTTGAATCTGGCTTTAACTCATTATTAATGAATGGCAATGCAGGTATTCCAAGATATATTTCGAATACATTAATTGTTTCGATGTAATTTTTCTTTTCGTACAAGGCAGCACCATAAGCCACTAAATTGGTTTGAGTTTGGTAATACTCTTTTACCTTCGCTTTGATATCTTTGCTAAATTTTGGCTTCACTTTTCCTTTTGCATCGGGCAATTGGTCAAGTTGATAGGCCTTTAAGAAGTACTGATACGATTCCATAATAGCTTGTCCCTTTACAATTGGATCGATAGTTTGACCCAAAATTTGTTTGGCATAAAGGGCTTCATTTTCCTTGTAACCAATCAAACCAGCTACTTGCCAGGTTGACGCAAGGTCTTTTGTAGTAGGATCAACCAATGCAGGTTTAATTGCTTCACGAGCACCAGTAAAGTCAGGTGATTCCATCAAAGCTTTGTTTTTCGCTTTCGATACGTTGGCTTTTTGAGCATGCAACATTGTGAAGCCCATAACCAATACAATGGATAAAAGAATTCTTTTCATATCAAAATAATTTTTAGTTAGTTATGAGTTGGAGTTCTCAGCATAATTTTTTTAAAGAACTCCAACTCACTTATTATAAATTTTTTTATTTGGAATATCACTATTCCTGATTTTTTATTTGTTTTATTCCTCTGTTGGTACAATTTCTTGATTATCTTCAATTTCAGAGACATCAACAGGCAAAACATTTACATTTTCGATGTTTTCATTGTCTTCAATGATTTCAACTACTTCTTCTTCAGATACAGAAGGTACTTTACAAACCGAAGCAATTTCATCATTTCGTTTTTCGAGATTTATTAATCTCACACCTTGTGTTGCACGTCCCATTGTACGAATATCGGCCATACGCAGACGAATAGTTATTCCTGATTTATTAATAATCATCAAATCATTATCGTCGGTTACACTCTTAATTGACACTAGTTTACCAGTTTTTTCAGAAATATTCATGGTTTTAACACCCTTACCACCTCGGTTTGTAACACGATAGATAGCTACAGGTTCACCATTTTCCATTACTATATTTCCTTCATCATCATGTTCGTCGAGTAAAGTTCGTTTACCGTACCCAAGTTGTGAAACCACCATAATTGTTTCGCTTGAGTCTTTATTGACACAAACCATGCCAACAACTTCATCTTGTCCATCGTCGTCGAGCATCATGCCACGTACTCCAGTTGCAGTACGTCCCATTTCACGTACTTTCGATTCGTTGAAACGAATTGCACGTCCGTTTCGGTTTGCCATTACTACCTCAGCATTACCATCGGTTAGGCGCACTTGTATCACCTGATCGTCTTCACGTATTGTGATAGCATTTACACCATTCTGTCGAGGACGAGAATATGCCTCAAGTGATGTTTTTTTAATCACACCGTTTTTAGTACCAAAAACCAAATAATGAGAATTAATATACTCACTATCAGTCAGCCCTTTAACTCTAATAAATGCATTTACTTTGTCATCCGAATCGATGTTAAGCATATTTTGAATAGCACGTCCTTTCGAGTTTTTACTTCCTTCAGGTATTTCGTATACTTTCAACCAATAACATTTACCTTTTTGTGTAAAGAACAGCATGGTATTGTGCATCGACGCGGTATAAATATATTCAATAAAATCTTCGTCGCGTGAGTCACTACCTTTCGATCCTACTCCACCACGCCCTTGCGAACGGAATTCAGTAAGTGCAGTACGTTTAATATAACCTAAATGCGAAATGGTAATTATCATTTCATCATCCGAATAAAAATCTTCTGGATTAAAGTCTTCCGAAGCATATACAATTTGAGTTCGACGAACATCTCCATATTTTGCTTTTACCTCAGCAAGCTCATCTTTGATAATTTGCATGCGAAGTTCCACTTTCTCAAGAATTTCTTTTAAACCTGCAATTAATGCCAACACTTCTTGATATTCGGCACGTAGCTTATCTTGCTCCATACCTGTAAGTTGACGTAGTCGTAGTTCAACAATAGCACGCGATTGAATTTCGGATAAGCCAAATCGTTCCATCAAACGATTACGTGCTTCTTCGGGTGTTTTTGAATCGCGAATAATTTGAATCACTTCATCCAAATTATCCAATGCAATCATAAATCCTTCGAGTAAATGAGCCCGCTTTTCGGCTTCGGCAAGTTCGAACTGTGTACGACGAATTACTACTTCGTGACGGTGTTCCACAAAATAATGAATCAAATCTTTCAGATTCAACATGCGTGGTCTACCGTGTACCAAGGCAATATTATTAACACTAAATGATGATTGCAAAGCTGTCATTTTAAACAACTTATTCAAAACAACATTCGAATTAGCATCGCGTTTAATATCAATTACAATTCGCATACCTTCACGGTCCGATTCGTCATTGATATGTGCAATTCCTTCAATTCTTTTTTCTTCAACTAGTGCTACAACTGCTTTAATCAGTTCCACTTTGTTGACCATATACGGTATTTCGTTTACAATAATTTTTTCACGACCCTGAGCATCTGTTTCAATTTCTACTTTAGAGCGAACTACCACACGACCACGACCAGTTTCGAATGCTTCTTTTACACCATTGTAGCCATAAATAATACCACCTGTTGGAAAATCGGGTGCTTTGATATATTTAATAAGTTCGGATATTTCAATATCATTATTATCAATATAAGCAATGGTTGCATCTACAACTTCAGTAAGATTATGCGGAGCCATATTGGTAGCCATACCTACTGCAATACCAGAAGCACCATTAACCAATAAGTTTGGAATACGGGTTGGGAGTACAACCGGCTCTTTAAGCGTATCGTCAAAGTTAAGCTGAAAATCAACAGTATCTTTATTAATATCGATCAACATGTCTTCGGAAAGCTTACGCAAACGCGCTTCGGTATATCGCATTGCTGCAGGACTATCACCATCCACTGAACCAAAGTTACCTTGACCATCAACCAATGGATAACGCATTGACCAATGTTGAGCCATACGCACTAAGGTTCCATAAATGGACGAATCACCATGTGGGTGATATTTACCCATTACTTCACCCACAATCCTAGCCGACTTTTTATAAGGTTTATCGGAGTTATTGCCCAATTCATTCATACCAAAAAGCACACGGCGGTGCACGGGTTTAAAACCATCACGTACATCGGGCAATGCACGCGAAACTATCACCGACATGGAATAGTCGATGTACGAAGATTTCATTTCTTCGTCGATATTTACCTGAATAATTCTGTCTTGTTCAATCATCTAGCTTAATTTAAATACTATCAAAAAAATCGCACTAAATTACTACTTTATATTGAATTACACAAGTGTTTTTACATAAAAAATACACATATTTGTACAACAAAATCACAAGTAAATGTACACGTATTTCAATTGCTTTTATTATTTACCCGAATTGCTTATCTTTGCCATTCAAACATCGAAGTATGACGCTTAAAAAAACAACAATTATAGTGGCTGGAGGTTCTGGAACACGCATGAATGCCGAAATTCCAAAACAGTTTATGGAACTAGGCCAGAGACCAATATTAATGCATACCATTGAAGCTTTTCACAGCTTTGACCCATTCATGAGTATAATTTTGGTTATTCCAGCTTCACAACATGATTTTTGGAAAGAACTATGCTCAAAACACACGTTTACTATAAAACATCAACTGGCTTATGGTGGCGAAAACCGCTTTCAATCTGTACT
>JBMOHZ010000251.1:0-4268 GCA_049317585.1 Paludibacter sp. | reverse complement strand
AAAAAGATAAAACTGTAACGACAGCTGAAGATTTTGCTGGTGACGAAGCGACTAAAGAAAATCAATTACCATCAACAATTGAACATTTACTTATTGAGTCGGAACCCGAACAACAAAAGCTATCGCTAAGCGACGAATTTCAGTCGGCAAATTTCCAATTTAAGAGTCGATTTATTATAACCGGAATAAAATCGGGCATGCTTATTATTGACCAACATAGAGCTCATATTCGGATACTATTTGAATCATACCTCAAAGAAATTGAAATGCATACTGCTCATTCGCAACAACTTCTTTTTCCGGAGGAAATGGAACTAAACGACGATGATATGCTTCATTTTAAATCCATAGAAGAAGCACTGACGGCTGTTGGTTTTAACCTTTCGTATAGCGCTAAAAATATTGTCAGCATCAATGGTATTCCGAGCATGCTAACTGCTTCGGGAATTGTAAAATTGATGCTCGAAATGATTGAAAATGTACGCACAACAGCAACTGATTCAATGCAAAATATATACGAAAGCATTGCGTTGACATTAGCCAAATCGGCTGCTATTAAAACCGGACAAGTACTCACGCAACAAGAAATGTCGGATATTATAGATCGACTTTTTGCATGTCAGAATAGCAATTACACACCCGACGGAAAATCAATTCATACTACGCTCACACAAAATGAATTGTTAGCTAAATTTGGATGATGATAAAACAATTTTTTTTTGTACTTTTGCATTCCATAATTTATAGCAAAAAACGTATATGGAACGCAAAAGAATCAAAACAGCCTTAGTGTCTGTTTATCACAAAGATAAACTCGATGTAATCATAAAAAAACTACATGCCGATGGCGTGGAATTTATATCAACCGGTGGAACTCAAAGTTTCATTGAGTCATTGGACATTCCGTGTAGTGCTGTCGAAGATTTAACAGGCTATCCTTCCATATTGGGTGGACGTGTTAAAACATTGCATCCAAAAGTATTCGGAGGCATTCTCTCACGCCGCGATTTGGCTGGCGACAATGCTCAACTCGAAGAATATGAAATTCCAGAAATTGACTTGGTAATTGTTGATTTATATCCATTTGAAGCCACTGTAGCTGCTGGAGCCGACGAGCCAACTACCATCGAAAAAATTGATATCGGAGGCATTTCGTTGATACGTGCAGCAGCCAAAAATTATAAAGATGTAATAATTGTTGCATCGCAAGATCAATACCAACCGCTACTTGACGTATTGGAAGCCAATGGTGCCGCCACTACACAAGAAGAACGTCGCTGGTTTGCAAAAGAAGCTTTTGCAGTTTCATCGCATTACGATTCGGCCATTTTCAATTATTTTGATGGTGCCGAAAAATCAGCTTTCCGCTTAACCGAAAACAATTCAAAAGTGCTTCGTTATGGCGAGAATCCACATCAAACGGGTGTTTTCTTTGGTAAATTCGACGACATGTTCGAACAACTTCAAGGCAAAGAAATTTCGTACAACAATTTATTGGATATTGATGCCGCTGTAAATTTAATAAACGATTTCGACGATATTACTTTTGCTATTCTAAAACATAACAATGCTTGTGGTATTGCTTCGCGCCCTGTTTTGGTAGATGCTTGGAATGCTGCTTTGGCAGGCGATCCCGTTTCGGCTTTTGGTGGTGTTTTAATTACCAATGCCATTATCGACAAAGCTTCGGCTGAGGAAATAAACAAGATTTTTTTCGAAGTAGTTATTGCGCCCGATTACGATTTGGATGCACTTGAAATACTTGGACAAAAGAAAAACCGCATTATTCTTATTTTGAAAAATGCAAAAACAAATACACAACAAGTACGTACGCTACTTAATGGTGTACTGGTTCAGGACAAAGATTTGAAAACTGAAACTGCTGACGACATGAAGGTGGTGACTGAGAAAGCCCCTACTGAACAAGAAATTGAAGATTTGATATTTGCAAATAAAATTGTAAAACATACTAAATCGAATGCCATTGTAATGGCCAAAAACAAACAACTGTGTGCTAGCGGTGTAGGTCAAACTTCGCGCGTGGATGCGTTGGAACAAGCTATTGAAAAAGCGGGTTCGTTTAACTTCGATTTAAATGGTGCTGTAATGGCTTCGGATGCATTTTTCCCATTCCCCGACTGCGTTCAAATAGCAGCTGAGGCAGGAATCACAGCTATTATTCAGCCAGGAGGTTCTATTAAAGATCAGGATTCGATAGATGCTTGTAACAAAAACGGACAAGCCATGGTTACTACTGGATTCAGACATTTTAAACATTAATTAATGTGATGATGTGGTAATGTGTTGATGTGATAATTAAATGTAACACGAAACACAAAACACGAAACACGAAACGAATAACATACAATATGGGATTATTTTCATTTACACAGGAAATTGCTATTGACCTTGGAACGGCCAATACAATCATCATTCACAACGATAAAATTGTGGTGGATGAGCCTTCGGTAGTTGCTCTTGACCGACGTACCGATAAACTTATAGCTATTGGTGAGCGTGCTCGTCAGATGCAAGGAAAAGAAAACGAAGGAATACGCACTGTTCGTCCATTACGCGATGGTGTAATTGCCGACTTTTATGCTGCCGAATTAATGATTCGTGGAATGATAAAAATGATACCAACCAAAAATCACCTTTTCTCACCATCGCTCAAAATGGTGGTTTGTATTCCTTCGGGAAGTACGGAGGTCGAAATTCGTGCGGTACGTGACTCGAGTGAACATGCTGGTGGACGCGAAGTATATATGATTTACGAACCAATGGCTGCTGCTATTGGTATTGGTATAGATGTAGAAGCACCTACAGGCTGTATGATTGTTGATATAGGTGGTGGTACTACCGAAATTGCTGTAATATCACTCGGTGGTATTGTTTCCAACAAATCAATCCGTATTGCAGGTGATGACCTCACGTTGGACATTGTAGAATACATGGGTCGTATGCATAATATTAAAGTGGGCGAACGCACAGCCGAAATGATAAAAATCAATGTAGGTGCTGCATTAACTGATTTGGAAGATGCTCCTGAAGATTGGATTGTACGTGGACCAAACCGTATGACAGCATTACCAATGGAAGTACCTGTTTCGTATCAAGAAATAGCACATTGCCTCGAAAAATCGATATCGAAAATTGAAGCTGCGATCTTGAGTGCGTTGGAACAAACGCCTCCTGAGTTGTACGCCGATATTGTTGAAAAAGGAATTTACCTTGCTGGTGGTGGTGCTTTGCTTCGCGGACTCGACAAACGTTTGACCGACAAATTGAACATTCAATTCCACATTGCCGACGATCCATTACGTGCTGTAGCTCGTGGTACAGGCATTGCGTTGAAAAACGTTGATAAATTCTCGTTTCTCATTCGCTAATCATTCGATATTTAATAGTTGTAGCTTTAAAGTAAAATTACTTTTGATATATGTTAGAATTAAATAAAATAATTCAAGGTGATTGCTTGGAAACTATGAAACAACTTCCTGATTCTTCCTTCGATTTAATAGTAACTTCACCTCCCTATAATTTAAAAAACTCAACAGGGAATGGAATGAAAGACGGTAGAGGTGGGAAATGGAAAAATGCCGGTTTAGTAAACGGATATTCGCATCATGATGACTGTATGCCTCATGAAGAATATACTAAATGGCAAAGAGAATGTTTAACAGAAATGTATAGACTTATTTCATCAGATGGGGCAATTTTTTACAATCACAAATGGAGGGTTCAAGATGGTTTGCTTCAAGACAGACAAGATATTGTAAGTGGTTTCCCTATTAGACAAATTATTATTTGGAAGCGAAAAGGTGGAATAAATTTTAATCAGGGTTATTTTTTACCTACATTTGAAGTTATCTATTTAATTGCAAAGCCTGATTTTAAATTAGCACCAAAAGCTAATGCTTATGGTGATGTTTGGGAATTTAAACAAGAGATGAATAATACTCATCCAGCACCATTCCCAGTTGATTTAATTGACCGAATAATATCCTCAACAAATTCAAAAACTGTTTTAGATCCATTTATGGGTTCAGGAACTACTGCTATTGCATCAATAATTAATCACCGAGATTATTTAGGAATTGAACTTTCACCGTCATATATTGAAATGGCCGAAAAACGAATTAATGAGTTTCAGAAACAATATAGAATTAACTTCGAAAAGCAAATAATTTAGGAATGAATTCGAACGAAATAATTAGTTTAATTCAAAATAGATGGCACAACGTTTATTGGTTTTCAAGAATGCTAAT
>JBMOHZ010000250.1:0-4274 GCA_049317585.1 Paludibacter sp. | reverse complement strand
CACTCTGAGATGCTCCATTGTATGCGCAGCATGACCGTTAAACAGTTTATCTTGTTGTATTAGATTCCGAGTCAAAATATCAGCATCAAAAACCGAATTTGCAGCATTATAGCCATCATATAAGAACTGTGCAAAGTTAATATAACGTTTGTCACCAGTGAGACGTTGCATATATTCACAAACATCAACAAACATTAAACTGTGAGGTGGTCCTCCACGTGTTACTGTTTCTGGCCAGTAAGGCCGATCTTTGCTATACTTCGAGATGGTTAAATCGATAGCTCGTTTAACAGCAGTAAAAATTTCTTTTTTGCCGGTGAGTTCGTAATAAGCCAAAAGACCTCTGAACAAACAAGCTTGAGCCCATAATTCTCCATTATTTGGTAATCCCAGAGGACTTTGGTAACGCAAACCTTTAGGATATGTGCCCAAATAACCATCAGCCTCTTGCATCGCCATAATTTGCAAAACAATTTCATCTACTCTTGCTTTTGCCTTTGCATCGTCAGTAAGATAAGCCATACGTATAAATCCATCAAGCCAGTTACCTGTAGTTTCTCCAGCCCACCAAACTTCTCCAATTTTAGGTACTTCATAATCTGTTTTGTTACGAGTATCGAAAGTAGCCAAACGGCAATAATCAGGTGTCAACCTGTCAAGCACTGGCGTAAATCCATTCTGCACATCAGCAAGCATCTGCTGTAGTAACCAGCCCTGAGGTTTCACTTCGCCAACCGGAAGAAATTGAAATTTAGAAAATACTTTTTTGTTGACTTTCTCAGCACTTTGACCGATTGAAAAATTTACAAAACACGCAATAAAAACAATAAATACGTTTCTTAATTTTGACATAACTTGATATTTTTAAATGTTATCAATTTTTATAGCTAACTGAATTCGGGCTTTTATATTTTTCGATCTGTATATCACACTCTTTACGTAACTCGTTCAATACTTTTTTGAATTTTGGATTTGAAACCAAATTCACAGTTTCTAATGGGTCTCTTTTCAAATCATACAATTCTTCGGGAGCTTTGATAAATCGGTATCTGAAGTATTTCCAACGATCAGTTCTAATTCCTTCACTAGAAGGTATTTCAGACTTTTCCCACAAGTGTTCAAACAAAATGGCTTTTCTGGGTGTACCTTTCCTGCCCTTCAAATAATAATTGCACAGACTAACGCCTTGGTATTGCTCTGGAGCCTTCACCGATGCCATATCCAAAATGGTAGAAGCAATGTCAATATTTAGAACAGGCGTGTTAATATCTTGATGTTTATTGTTTCTAGGGTCATAAATCATCATGGGCACATGTAATGAATTTTCGTACATCAACCACTTATCAGCCAATTGTCTTTCGCCAAGGAAATAGCCGTTATCGCCCATAAAAATGATAATTGTGTTCTTGTCAATCCCTTTATCCTGAAGCGCTTTACGGATATTTCCTATTTCATGGTCAACCATACTTATCATGCGATAATATCCTTTTACGCTACGTTGGTATTTTTCGGGAGTATCAAAACGCCATGTCCACCGTAATCTATTAAAACCTTCTCTTACTTCTTTTGGTAATGACAGAAAGTATTTATCATCGCCCAATAATGGTGGTGCAATTGTTTCGTTTTCATACAAACTATCATACTCTTTGTCCCAAAAATACTGTTCTTTAGATGAATCGTGTGCATGTGGTGCACTAAAACTAAGTGAAAGGCAAAAGGGTTTATCCTGAAGTGCATTTTTAATGAAATTTTGTGCTTGGTAGCTTGTAAATTTCGTCAAATGAACAGTATCTTTGCCAATGGTTTTATAGTAATATCCTTTACGATTGGGTTGTTTGTCATCGCGATCGTAATTATCCACCTCATCAAAAATTGAATGAACTTCGTTATACCGAATTCCTAACTTCCCAAAAAAGCCTGTATAATAACCACTCTCGCGAAGCATTGCCGGGTACGATTTATTCATATATGGCTGAGCTGGCACTTTTGCAGCCATCACATATCCTGTGGTTCGTTCGCGCATTCCAGTGAGCAGGGATGCACGACTTGCCCCACTAATAGGGGTTGTTACAAATGCATTCCTAAAATTTACGCCATCGTTTGCCAATTTGTCCATTTCGGGCGTTTGTATCACTCTATTTCCGGCACATCCAAGCGCATCCCAACGTTGGTCGTCAGTAAGAATGAAAATAATATTTGGACGATTGGTTTTCTGTGCAACTGCAATATTGGGTACTAATGAAGCCAATGCACCAAATGCAATACTTAGTTTTGAATAATAAACTTTTTCAAATAATTTCATATTTTGGTTTTGTTAAATTTTTTGATTTATGTAACCGATTTCCCCAGCCTTAACACTTAATTTCAAAAAGCTTGGATTCGAAATGCCATCAACTAATGCTCTAATTGTAAGATAATTAGTTGTTCCAATCTGATTGGTTGAAATTACATGTGTATGTCCTGATATTACCATATTCACGTTGTATTCAGTGAACAAAGTCTGTAGTTCATCGCTATCGTTTATTTTTGGATAAAGTGCCCATTTTTCACTTTTTCTAAAAAAATTTAAATGCGTGAGAATGAAACAATTCCTGTAATTATTTCTTTCGTTTTTCAAAACATCCTCTAACCATACTAACTGCCTGTTACCTAATGAACCGCTACTTGAATCGAGGCAAATAAAAATATCCTTTGCCACTGGTGTCTCAACTGTAAAATAATAAGTGGATGAGCCAAAGTAATCGTAAAAGGTTTTCCAACCAGCATAATATAAATCGTGATTTCCAACAATCAAAAAATGTGGAGTAATTTCATATTCTGGCAACTTTTCTTTCAGTATTTCGTAATTTTTCTTTTCACCTGTAACCAAATCGCCGACAAGAACAAAAGCCAAGATTTCAGATTTTTTAGCTTCTGAGAGAAATGCCGTGAAATTTGTCAGACTACCAATATGACTATCACCTCCAACCAAAATGGTATAATCATCTTTATCAACAACCAAATTTTTGAAAGGATGAAGCTTGTTCCATTCATCGGATTGGTCAAATCGATTATTTTCGTTCGTATTCGATTGAATCAATCCAATCAGTTCATAATCTTTTGAACAACTGCAAAATAGAAAAATAGAAAAAAGTAAAGCCAAATATCGTTCATTCATTTTGCTGAAGTCTCATTATTTTATTTCTATCTCATACATTGAATTGGCTTTTTCAAGTTTCAATGAATATTGTTCGGTATTCAATTTTTCAATTGTCCCAGCTGACGTTTTAGGTGTATTTTTGGATGTAAACTTCAAAACTCCACCAATAGAATTGGCTGTTTGAATGGTAATTTTCTTAGAATTCACCGACACTTTGATATCTCCGACTGGTGTAGGTACTGTACCTTCCATCCATTTTAATCCACCAAGATTTGGCTCAATAATGTATGCTTTATAGCCTGGTTCAGTGGGATAAACACCCAGAAAATATCGCCCGAACAAAAATACTGGATTTGCACCCCAGGCATGACATAAACTTTTTCCATAAGGGCGACCATACATGGCATAATGCGCAGTATCGGGTAAAGTTGGGTCGAAGGTTTCCCACACGCTCGTGGCACCTAATTTCAACATTCCGCCCCAGTAACTCTTCACATATTCCAACACTCTTTTTTGTTCGCCCACTTCACACAATGCAGCTAATTCGTAGAACTTCATATAGGGAGTAGTAATGCCTAATACACTATCATTCAGCAATACATTATTTTTTACAAGATTTTTTCGTTCATCATTTGCCAAACCAAACAATACTGAAAACATATTGGTATAACGGGTTATTGTGTCTGACGTTTTTCCATTCAAGCGGTTGTGAATGTACGCACCTTGCTTTTCAGACCAGAATATTTCATCGAATTGTTTCAATTTTTCTCCATACATTTTTTCCAACTTTTCCTTAGTTTCTATATCACCAGTCAATACTGCACATTTCTCAACAGCAGCCAAACTTTGAATAAAAAGCAATTGTTCGAATGATATTTCACCTTTCTTCTTGATAGGTGCCCAATCCACAAAAACCCAATCAGATTTCAATCCTTCTGCTATACCATCTTTATTCAAACGCCCTAAGCAAAAATCAAGTGTCGATTTCATACGAGGATAAACTTGCTTCACAAATTCTGCATCGCCAGTATATAAATAATGATTGTAAATACCTATCATCCAGTAGAATGAATAATCTAAAATGGAAAAGAAAGAGTTTAAAGATTTAATAAGCAATGAAAAATCAAAAGTTCAT
>JBMOHZ010000249.1:0-4274 GCA_049317585.1 Paludibacter sp. | reverse complement strand
CCTCTGAAGTTAGCGGTAATCATATATTTATTATCGTACGAAAAATGTAACCTGCCGAGCAAGGAAAACATACGACTGCGACCAACTCCATCGGATGCAAAAGTTCTTTTTTCGGTAGTTTGTGATAAAAACCAATTGTTTTGGGTTGGATTTAAGATAGAATTGCCCGAACCACCTACAGTATAATAATTAAACTCTTCGGTAGTTTGTCCGCCCATAGCTGAGAAACTACTTTTACCAATAGTTTTGGAATAGGTAAGCGTGTTTTCGAAAGTTATGGTGCTGTAACGTGTCATGTTACTTTGGAAAAAGTTCAGTTTAGAAATATCGAATGAAGAATACTCATATGCATATTTAAAAAGTTGATCTCTATTATTTGAAATGTCAAAGTTTACTGCCGAGTGAAGTATCAATCCTTTTATAGGTGTAAAATCGGCATAAATGCCGCCTAACAAACGTTCAACTTTATTGCTGGGTTCTGCGTTTTCGACCATCGAAAATGGATTGGTAACATTACGGAAGTTAGATGAAGCTGCAATTTGTCCGCTCAGGTCTTTTCCATCGCGATTAACCGAACCTGCAGGATAATGCGTTGGATCCCAAGGTGCCATAGCCAATGCTGCCGAAAGTACCGAAGCACCCGGACTTGAATTGTTATTCATAGCATTACGACCGGTTGACGACATGAACGAAAGGTCTTCGCCAATTGTAAGCCAGTCTTTTACTTTGTGTGAGCTGTTTAAACGCAAGGTTAAACGTTCGTAGTTCGAACCAATTATTGTTCCATCCTGATTAAAGTAACTTCCTGAAATGGTATAGCGATCTCTAGCTGTACCACCATCGAACGATAAATGGTAATTTTGAATCAATGCGTTTTCGTTAAAAACTTCATTCTGCCAATCGGTTTCTACATTGGCATAATCCATACCAGCTGGATTGGCATCGGTTTTCAGAACTGGATAATAAGGCGAAGTTCCTAAACGGTAAGCATTTAACCATTTATTAAAACCATAGTTTTTCAGAAATGCTTTTTCGGAACCTACATTGTTCAATGCAATAATTGTTTTAGTAAATTCATCGCGCTGCATCAAATCCAATTTATTACCTGGGTTTTGGAAACCACCGTAAACATTGAGCGAAATATTGTTTTTACCTTCTTTTCCTTTTTTGGTAGTTACCAAAATTACACCATTGGCACCTCGCGAACCATAAATGGCGGTGGAAGAAGCATCTTTCAGAATTTCGGTCGATTCGATATCGTTAGGACTAAGAAACGAAATATTGGTAGTAATCATTCCATCAACTACATAAATAGGCTCGCTACCGCCCATTACCGAACCAATACCACGTATGCGGATTGAAGCAGCAGCGCCAGGCTGACCGGAGTTAGCATTAACCGTTACACCCGCTGCACGTCCTTGTAGCGCTTGGTCCAAACCTGCCGAAGGTGTTTTCTGAAGTGCATCGGCTTTGATAGAGGCCACGGAGCCCGTAAGGTCGCTCTTTTTCATAGTACCGTAACCAATGGCCACTACCTCGTCGAGCATTTTGGAGTCGGGTTCTAAAACTACGTTAATTACTTCAACGTCTTTTACCGCCACAATTTTTTCTTTGTATCCAACATATTTGAATACTAAGTTTTTACCTTGAGGCACAGTGATTGAATACTTTCCGTCTAAATTTGTAATTGTACCAAGCCCACTAACTCCTTGTACAACTACACTTGCACCCATAAGTGGGTATGTATCGTCCGAAGCGGTTACTACACCACTTACTTTTAATACTTGCGCCTGCACAAACTGCACGGCAAGAAAAAATACAATAATTGAAAATGATTTTTTTAAATAAGTCATTTTAGTATTATTTTAAAATTAGATTTTTTTTGAATGTTCTACGAGAGTTTAATTCCACGTTGCAAATATATGCAGTTTCTATACGAAATAAAGAATTTTTTACCACACAAAAACTCAACTTTACTGTATTTTTACCACATTATACTACTACATAATGCATGCGTAAATACCTAATAATCAGTGCTTAGTGTAAAATTTATGTTGTACAGCATATTTCAATGACCATTTCGCTATTACAATACCTTCATTTTTTCGCGACGTACGGCCAATGCTTTGCGTATTTCGTTGGCTTTTGCCTCCGTAATGTCATATTTCCAAATAACTATAATGGCAATAAGGCCTGTAACTATCGGAATTACGATATCGGCAATACGCAATTTGGTAAGTGTATCAACTGTTTGTACTGTTGCATTTTGGTCGAAGCCTACTAAGTTGAGTACAGCACCACTTGTAAGTAAAGCCACAGCTGTGCCCAATTTCACCATCCACCAGTAAACAGCGCCAAAGGTTGCTTCTCTGCGAGTACCGTTTTCCAATTCATCCAAATCGCACACATCAGCCGTCATCGACATCATAAGCGTAAATAATCCACCTATACCAAAAGAGAGAAATGGAATAGGAATAAACATCATCCACGGATTGGAGGGATTAAAGCCCCACCATTTAAGTGCATAACCAATCATCGATATAAATGTGGCAATAATAAATGCATTTTTCTTGCCCACTTTTTTGGACACAAACGTAATAACCGGAATAACCAACAAGGCAGTGGCTACTGCACTTATTGTTCCGAACCATGCTGGCCACTGACCGGCTGCTGTGGTATCGCCTTTGAAAAGGTAAAATATAATGATAAAAAATGCAAACTGCGCAATGGTTTGAAAGCCATTAAAAATTAAGAAAGTAGAAACATACAATTTTACAAATGGCTTACACGAAACGGTTTCTTTTATTCCTTTAAAAAAGTCTTTTGTGTTGGCAGCCAAATCTTTCATGGATAGTTTCGATTTTTCGTTCAGTATGGGTAATTCCATTTCTTTGCAAAATAACGCAGGCATTATTCCCAAAACCATACATAAACCTCCCACCCACAACGAAAGATTACGAGCACCTTCGGGAGCAGAGTTATAAATACTTTGATCGTAAATAATCACCCAAAACCAAGGAGCAATCATCCATGCTATTTGACCTATCCATTGCGAAACAGCCATAAGTGAAGTGCGCTCATTATAATCAGGTGTCATTTCGTAACCCAAACCAATAAGCGGTGCAGCAAATATGGTATATCCCGTATAAAATACTAACGACAGAATCAGGAAAAAGAAAAAATTGTAAGTTTGTGAATTTTCGGGGTAGAGTTGCCACATAATCATAAAGGCGATACCTGTAATTACACTCCCAACAAGAATGTAAGGCTTACGTCGTCCCCATTTGGAACGTGTGTGATCCGATACATAACCCATAATGGGGTCAATAATAGCATCGAACAAGCGAGGAAGAGCAGCCAATAAGCCAGCCAGGAATGGATTCATCTTGAGCGATAAAACCAATACCACCATAAAAATACCCAACGCTGCCGGAAAAAGCTGATTTGCCAAATGTCCCGATCCAAAAGCAATTTTTTGCCCAAAAGGAACTATGTCCGCTGGAGCTGTTTTGTGATTTGTCATAAATTGGAGTCCGTTATTGTATGTGATTATAAGATTGAAAGTCCCAACGATTCCGAAAATCGCTAAAAATTGACCATGCAAATATAGTCAGACTTATTACAGACCCAACTATTTTTTACCACACATAAACTCAATACTCACCTATATTTACCTCACTTAATTACAACAACCACACAACATAAATAACTGTATATCAATAATAAATTAAAATATCATGTTCTACAACACATTTCGATATGCCATACCATACCACAATAACGAACCATTTTAACATAAAACAGACTCAAAAACTTTTATAAAGAGACATGTGCGAAATGACCTTGCGAAATGACAAAGTAGATTTACAAAGTTCTTAGAAAGGTGAAATATTATGTTTATATTTGCGGGGTGAAAAAACCAAATCAATTTTTATGGAAAACAAAATAGAAATATACAAAACTCCGAGCGGAGCAGAAGTAATTGTGAAATTGGTAAACGATACAGTTTGGCTCGATGCACATACAATTGCAAGTATATTTGGAGTCAATCGACCAGCAATAGTCAAACATATAGGCAACATATACAAAGTAGGCGAATTAGAAGAAAATTCAACCTGTTCCAAAATGGAACAGGTTGCTTCCGATGGAAAAAGAAGAGTAATGAATTTATATAACTTAGATATGATTCTATCAGTAGGTTATAGGGTAAATTCTATACAAGCTACAAAGTTTCGCCAATGGGCAACACAACGTTTGAAAGATTATTTGGTACA
>JBMOHZ010000248.1:0-4289 GCA_049317585.1 Paludibacter sp. | reverse complement strand
TCTCCAATTTTCACGGAATTACTCATAGATGGAAATGAACCACTTAAGCTCCCTGTTTTTTCTAATTTTCCATTCATGTAAAAGTTCATGGTTGTACCATCCCAAGTGCCTGCATAGTGCGTCCAAGTATTTAAAGGCATACTTTTGTTAATTTGCAGATAGGTGAATGTCCCCAACGAATTACTTATAAAGAACCTTGGAATTCCACCATCTATTCGTAATAAAAATTGCAAATCGCTATGTCCTCCATAATTTCCGATTATGGTTTTGAAGTATCCATCAGATGCTGTAAGGTAAGCCCAAGCTTCAACCGAAAAATTGTGCGTTCCAGCTAAGTTTGTGGTCATGGTATTTCCACAATCAACATAATCATTACTACCATCGAAATCCAATGCTTGACGTGGACCAGCAAAAGCGCCCGACATTTTCCAGGATGGGCCGTTTGTAAGTGTTCCTGTATTGTTATTTCCGCTATTGTCGGTAAGTGTAGTGCCGCTACCGTCGCTCATTTTGTAATACCCTTTCAGGTTAGCGTGGGTGCCAATTTCTTTATACATATTGGCTTTGATTTCGGCTTCGGTGCGAGTAGTATTCCACAATCTTACTTCATCAATTTTACCATTGAAATAAACATTATTGTTCATGCCAATATAAAAAGGTTCAGACAAAGCATCAGGTAAGCTCCCCGAACAAGCTTGTGAATTGTCTAACTTTCCATCAATATAAATTTTGGCTGTTGTTCCATCGTAAGTTCCTGCTATGTGATACCATTTATCTTGTTCAATGGCTGTATTAGCAAGAACTCTCTGATTCCATAAACTACCTAAATTCAACCATAATGCAGGTTTTTTGGTATCGGAATCAATTATTAAAGCAAATACTCCTGATGCATGCGTTTGTTTACCAGCAATAGCTTGCCAATTTTGATTTATATTTTTGGTATAAATCCAAGCTTCAATGGTGATAGCAGTTCCAGTAATATTAAAGTTTGAACCATTTCCACAATTTACATAATCATTCGCACCATCTAATTGCAGTGCACTTCCGCCAATTTGAGCAGAAATTGTTGTAGCTGCCAATAGAGCCACAAAATAAAGAATAATCTTTTTCATTTGTTCGCCATTTTAAGGGTTACTACTTAAGCATTGTTGCCTTTAAAAGGATCTTGCTGCATAAAGTCAGGCAATATTGTTTGGGGGCTATATGCATCGCCGGGCGAAGGAATGCCCGATGCCAACTGAAGGGAGATTTCGTTGTCCAAGCAAACCATTTCGATGGATGGTTTGCAATACTTTTTAGATGTTTTTGCTGCCATATAAGTAGAATTTTTAAAAGGTTATTTTTAGCTTATAAGTAATTGAAAATATTAAATGATATGTTTTATTCTGACCCCCAACCCCCAAAGGGGGCTAAGACATATTCTCTATAAAAGATAGGAGAATTTAAAGATACTGCGTCTTGAAGCCCCCTTTGGGGGTTGGGGGTCATATTAAAAATAATTTAAGAAACATATCAACAATAAATTCCAATTACTTACAATTCTCATTTTGCAAAATTAGACACATTAAATGAGTATAATTGTAGTATTTTATAGAAAAATGCAGTCGTAAAAATTACAATCGCTGTCGTAATGAGTTCAAAATCAACAAAAAACCGACATAAGCACAAAAGGGCTTAGTCGGTTTTTTTTAAGTGCAATTTATTTTATCCTAAATAGGTTTTAAATGGATTGTCATTTTCGCCTCCTATCTCAAAAAGTTGCGTGTTTTCGTTTGAATGAGCTGGTGGTAACGAATTGAGCTGCAATGATATTTCGGAATCTACCACTACCATTTCAATTTCGGGCTGACAATAAGTTTTCTTACTTATTACTTTTGTTTTTGTGTTCATAAGGTGTTTTATTAATTGAGTATTATTTTTGAAGTTTTTGTTTTGCCCGAAACAATTGCTTTAAGCATATATATGCCTGGCATTGTGGGTAATGTTACATTGGTGGTTTCTGATTCAATCAGTTTGTTGCTTATGGCTTGTCCTGCTGCATTGTAAAGTATTGCAAAGCTTCCTTTTTCGACTGCACCACTGTAAGTTACCCAAATGTGATTGTTGTCTTTTCTTACAAAATTGATACCGCCCGAAATTGCATTATTAGTAGCTGTGGTAAGTCCTGGTATTTTGAATTTCAGCTCAAATCGATCGGTGTTGTTTACTGCCGACGAATTAAATGTGTAATCGGTGCCCGCAGTTAAATCGTATTCGGCAGGTTTGTTTTTATCCACCAAAACAAGTCGGAACGAACTATCGAATCCTGAAATTTCGGTTGCTTTGAGTGTGAAGCTCGCAGTTTGACCTGTGCTAAATCCCAATGGGATAATGCGCTCGCTGTCAAATGTTTTCATTCCATTAATGGCCACAACTTCATTGCCGGCTTTGGTGAAAATTTCAGGAATTTTGGTGCTTCCGTTACTCATTTTTGGTGAATCGTAGGCATCGTAACCATCCGAAGCTAATGGATTAAATACAACAATGGCTTCGTCGAAGTTAGTACCGTTTGATACTTGCAGGCGAACGAATTTAGCATTCGTAGCTTCCTTTGCACGACGGCGATTGTCAGTAACATCCTTGTGATTAATATACTGCTTATCGAAAGTAATGGTTCCGGAACTATATCCATTATCCACACGTACCCAAAATGCCTGCATAGGAGGGATGTTGGTAGTTACCGATTTGCTGCTTAAGCTGGTGCCTAATCCGTTTGTTACGCTGTAAGTGTCGAAAACATAAGCTGTATTTCCGGCATTTTTTGCGCGATACCAAAACGAAGGTTGAATATGTGTTTTGGTAGAACTTCCAAAGTCGTAATAGGCCGGAAACGGATTTCCTACCAAATTGAATCCCTCCTTGACTTGCCCTGCAGTACGATACAAAGTTATTGTTTCGGTGCTATTGTTTAAAGTTCCTCCTGTAAATGTTACATTCCCATCGGTAGGTACTGTAGCAATATAACCCCTGAATGGCACTAAGTCGGTTGTATTGTCAGTAATATCAGTCCATGGAGTAGTCGAACCTTTCGATTCGTCGTACCAACTGATAGGATTGGCGGCGGCATTGAATATAATCGATTTTGCACCCGACACAGGGCTCGAAAGATACCAGTTACGACCCGAAGTTACGTGTGTTTCTACATTGAATGTTCCGCTTCCGCTAACTGCGCCCGTAATTTTTAGGGTAGATTGTTCGTCGGCGTCGGCACCAATGGTTATTGTTCCGTTGTTGGTAAGGTCGCCAAGTACATTTAGTTTTTTACCGGCATGCAACACTGCTTTCGAGCCAGGATTTACGGTAAGGTTTTGGCAAACCACGTTTAGTGTATTTCCACCACCAATTACCTGGTCTTGTGTACCTGTAAATACCAAATCGGTATGATTGTTATCAACCGCATTGAATAAATCGGGGTTTGCGGTGTTATTCACCAAATTTCCGCTCAAAATAATTTTTCCGTACAGGTAAACTTCGCCACTTTCGACCGTGAAATTACCTGCTTCGCCTGTTATAACCACGTAAGTACCATTATTAATGGTCATTTTTGCACCATGAATAGTAACACCCGGAGTTTGTGCTTGCAAAACCGCAAGTAAACTCTGTGTGAAAATCAAGAATAAAAATAGATTTGTTCTCATTGGATTTGAATTTTTAAATATTGAAAATATTTTGTATTATAAATGTTTTACAAAAATGTATTTTGAAAACAATATCTTATTTTTCGATTAATTTTTGAACTAAAATTTTCAATTCATTAATTTGTTGCTGCTGAGTGCTTACTGTATTTTGTAAGCTAACAATCGTAGATTGCTGCTCCTGAATGGCTTTTACCAACAGCGGCGTTACGTTGCCATAATCCACGCTCCACATTTTGTCGTCGTTGGCAGGTTTGGTTACCGCATTGGGAAAAATCTCATACAGCTCTTGAGCAATAAAACCAGTTACCAAGGTTTTGCTTGTATCGGCTTTGTACACATAATCGCGTACCTGTATTTTCATCAAATCGTTGATGCCAAAGTGCGTGTTTACTATATTGTTTTTCAAACGGCGGTCGGAACCAGTTGTATAGGCTCCGGCGACAAGTGTTCCGGTTGAAGTTGAACCACCAGCATTATAAAACTCATAAATTCCGCTGTTTGAATTCCAAAAATAAACTGAAGAACCAGAATTATGATATATCTGCAAATTAGAACCACCTCCAGTTAAGCATAAACTAACACCGGCTGATCCTAAATCGTTTCTAATCGTAC
>JBMOHZ010000247.1:0-4306 GCA_049317585.1 Paludibacter sp. | reverse complement strand
AGCTGAGATGGTTGCCATAATCGTAGCAATAATTAAAAAAGTAATTTTCTTCATGATGAAATAATTTGTGGTGAATAATTACAAAATATCAAGTTTATAAATAATTTTAATAATAGCCATTTTATTAATCTATTTTATTAAAATGGGCTACAAATATAAACAAAAAAACATACAAACTTGTTCATCAGGTTCTTAAAAAAAACAACATTTATTTCAAAAATAAATATATTGCTGTATTTCAATTACTTAGATTTTTCATTTTTTACTAAAATTGTTTGTGTAGGATAAGCAAAAGTTAATCCTGCTGCTTTGAATTGCTTTAAAATATCGAAATTTACGTCGGAAGGTGCTTCCATAACATCACCCGATTTTTTAACCCAGTAAATAAATTTAATGTCGAGTGAGTAAGCCGAGAAGTCAGAAAAAACAGCTACTAATTCTTTGGAGTCTATATCTTTATGCGTTTTAGGCATATTTTTAAGAATCGTAATGGCTTGTTCCATTTGTTCGGGTGTAGTAGTATATGTCAACCCTATATTCATTATAACCCTCCGCATTTGTTCGCCACTAATATTCTCGATAGAGGCTTCTACAATTTTATAATTTGGTATAGTCACCACACGCTTCTCGAGCGTACGAAGTCGCGTACTGCGTATTCCAATATCCTCCACAAAACCATCAAAACCATCTACTTTTACACGGTCGCCTATACGAAACGGACGGTCGGTAAAAATGGTAATTCCACCAAATATATTTTTGATGGTATCCTGAGCAGCTAGCGCAAAAGCCAAACCGCCAATACCGAGTCCTGCAATAAGTGCACCTACATCAACACCCACATTCCGAAGTGCCATCATTACTCCTACTGCCCATATTAATCCTAAAATTGAACGGCGAATAATGGGCATCAAGGTATTATCGAGATACTTAGTTGATTTATCTTCGATTTTAGGAACCAGATATTCTTCGATTACTGCATTGACAAAACGCACCAAAAACCAGGTGATATTCAGTACAATCAGAAATTGATATGATTTTGCAAAAAAAGCGTCGACTTCATGACTAAGATTCAACCGGCTGCTAGCAATCCAAATTGCTAACAACATTACACCTAGTAATACAGGTGCTTGCAACATCTGAAACAGAATGTCGTCCATCCTGTTTTTGGTTTTTTGAGTGAGTTTTATTAAAACGTGCTTATTAAATAGTACAATAAGTTTGTTTAAAATTACAGCTCCAATAACAATTGAAATTGAAATTAGCCATTCTCTGACTGTATTTCCGTAGTAAATTTGTGAAAACATATTTTTATAAAGAGTTTAAAGGGTTTGACGTTTGAAAAATTTGATGTTTGAAGAGTTTGATGTTTTTTTATATCCGAATGCTACCTCATTACTCAAAATTCAGAACTCAGAACTCAATACTTTATCATTTAAATCCCACCGCGTCACTCGGCATACGCCAATCGCCTCGAGGCGAGAGATTTATAGAACCAACTTTAGGTCCGTCGGGCATACAGGAACGTTTAAATTGCTGCTGAAAAAACCGGCGAACAAATACTTTGAGCCATTTTTCTATGGTTTCGGCATCATATATATCGTCAAAGGTTTTCTGAGCTAAAAACAAAATTTTGGCAGGCGAAAAACCAAACCGCACAAAATAATAGAGGTAAAAATCGTGCAATTCATACGGCCCCACAAGGTCTTCGGTTTTTTGTGAGATTTCACCTTTTTCGTCGGCAGGCAAAAGCTCCGGACTAACAGGCGTGTCAATCACATCTTGCAAAATAATTTCGGAAAAAGCGTCCAATTGATGCGAAGCCCAATCCACCAAGTATCGCACCAAAGTTTTAGGCACGCCACTATTTACTGCATACATCGACATATGATCGCCATTATAGGTTGCCCAGCCAAGTGCCAATTCCGATAAATCACCTGTACCAACCACCAAACCATTGTGCTTATTGGCTAAGTCCATAAGTATCTGAGTTCGCTCACGCGCTTGCGTATTTTCGTAAGTAACATCATGTTGGGCTACATCATGTTCAATATCGTTGAAATGCTGCACACAAGCATTGGCAATTTCAATTTCTTTTACTGTAATACCTAGCGATTTCATTAAACTCAACGCGTTGGTATAGGTACGGTTAGTAGTACCAAAACCTGGCATGGTAACTCCAATAATGCGTTTACGGGCGAATCCCAGTTTGTCGGCAGTTTTTATGCAAACCAACAAAGCCAAGGTTGAGTCCAACCCACCCGAAATGCCTATTAAAAGCGTTTCGGCATTGGTGTGTTTCCATCGTTTAGCCAAACCACCCATTTGAATCGAAAATATTTCTTCGCAACTAGCTTCGCGATTCAATAACGAAGGCACAAACGGATGTTTATCGAAAGTACGTTGTAAATCAGCAATTTCAAATTTAACGGAATCGAAATGAATAATCCGATATGTTTGAGCCGATTTTGAATTTGAAAAGTTAGAATTTCGTAAACGTTCGGCCTGCAATCGATCTACATCTACTTCGCTTACAACAAGTTGCGAATCGTACGAAAAACGCTCCGAAGCAGCAACAATTTTACCATTTTCGGCAATTAGTGCATTTCCGGCATATACCACATCGGTGGTGGACTCGCCAGCTCCCGCTGAGGCGTATATATAACCTGCATTACAACGAGCTGATTGTTGTTCAATAAGTTGACGCAGATAGGCGTGTTTTCCAATGAGTTCGTTAGTGGCCGAAAGATTGAAAATTAGCTCAGCACCTTGCAATACATGTTGTGAACTTGGCGGAATAGGCACCCAAAGATCTTCGCACAACTCAATGGCAAACGAAAAATTACCATTCGTGAATAGAATATTCGTTCCAAAAGGCACTAATTCGTCAGCAATTTCAATTTCGATTATGCTTGTTGCTAATGCCGATGTAAACCAACGCTTTTCGTAAAATTCGTTGTTATTGGGTAAGTTCGTTTTAGGCACAACACCCAAAATTTTACCACTTTGAAGCACTACAGCCACATTAAAAAGCTGATTAGCAATACGCAATGGCATCCCAACTATCAGCACACAATGTGTATTATAGGTTTGCAATTGTAAATTATGTAACTCTTGTAATGCATCCGAAAGTAACTGTTGCTGCAAAAACAAATCGGCACAAGTATAGCCAGTTATGCTAAGCTCCGGAAAGCAAACTACTTGCACTTGCTTTTTATCAGCCTCTTTGGCCATTTCAGCAATTTTCGAAACATTAAAAGCACAATCAGCCACTCGCAATTCAGGTATAGCAGCTGCCACACGTATAAAACCGTAATTTACCCCTAACCCCTGAAGGGGAATCGAAGTAGACTTATTATAATAATTTTTATTCATTTTCCTATCATTCTAATTAATAACGTTTTACTCCCCTTTAGGGGTTAGGGGGTTCATATCCCCCAAATAAATCTCCAACGATTTGGCCGAAATACGAATTTCGGCAATAACTAAACTTAAAGAAATTATTAAAAGCACTAAAGCTACAGCAAAAATATAAACCGATACCGTTTGCATACCAATATATATAAAAAACATAGTTGCTACACAAAGCAAAAGGCTGCCTACGCCACTCAACTGCATATTTTTGGTCAAGTACAATCGTCGGCGTAAGTTCATAATTTGAGCTCGTGTAATGGCCGAATGGTCGAGCATGTATTTATCTTTAAGTGTTCGCACCAACTGAGCATACGATAAAAAACGGTTGGTATAAGCCAGCAGCAACAACGATATAGCTGAAAATAAGAATGTTGGCGTAATTAACGTAAGTTCTAGCATGGCGTTTCGTGTTTTGCGTTTTGGGTTTATTATTTGGTTACAAAGATAATTAAACTTTTATACATCGGAATCAATTTGTATTTTTGCAAAAAACATTATAACAAGATTTATTGTTTAAAATTTAAAAAAAATGGAAAACGTTACAATTGGAGCCTGTACATGGCCTGGAAATGATGAGTTAATGTTGGCTTATCACAACAATGAATGGGGAGTGCCACTTCACGACGATGCTAAATTGTTTGAATTTTTAGTGCTCGATGCTTTTCAGGCTGGATTAAGCTGGAAAACAATACTCCACAAACGCGAAAATTTTAGGCGAGCATTTGATAATTTTGAAGCTGAAAAGATTGCGGTTTACACCGAGTATAAAATCCAGGAATTAATACTCGATGCGTCCATTATCCGCAACAGAGGAAAAATCCGTTCGACAGTGAGAAATGCACAATTATTTTTAGATATTCAACAAGAATTCGGCAGTTTTAGTGCTTATATTTGG
>JBMOHZ010000246.1:0-4309 GCA_049317585.1 Paludibacter sp. | reverse complement strand
TCGGTGTACACATCAATGGTATTTTGACTGTAACGCAACTCGGTAAGTTTGTTTATATAGTTTTGTGGACAAGTACGGTAATTTTCAATGTCGTGTTTCGATTTTCGAGGCAATACTTTTAGCTTTTTCTCTTCGTGATAGACGAAATTCAACACAAATTGTGCTGCAATTTGTTTTACCTGATCCATGTATTTTTCCGAATAGGGCATTTCCCAGCATCGTCGGTCACTATTCCAAATACACATCGGTATCTTTTTCAGCAGCTTGCTTATTTCTACATTATACACAAAATACAAACGCAACGTCCGGTTCGAAGTGTTTATAACCAAAAAATCGGTTTTTGTAAAAGCCGGATGCTTCGTTTCTTCGGGTAGAGTCGTGGCATGTTGCGACTCTACGTCTGTTATTTCAGCATCTTTTTTGCCAAAATACGATTTCAGAATATCAGCATTTCGTCCATAGTTTGGCACTGTCCAGCAAAACAGGTTCGTATTCCACTTGGCAAATTTAAACGAACGAATAAACTGAATATCAGCTTCGTCCTTGGGCATTTTTATCTCAATTATTTTAGGATAAACCGTAACGGTAATAGCCGATTTTATTTCAGCCTCTTTGTGCTTTAATTCTATTTTAATAGGAGTTGTGGTCTCCACTTTCTTTATTGATAATACTTTTTTGACACTCAAATTGCTTTGTTCCGCAACTTGTGTTGTCGGGTATTCCACCTCCGGAAACAATTCCTTTAGCTGTTCAAACACTTCTTTGGTATACGGCACATGCCAGCATTTGAGCGACTGACTCCAGCGAGCATCAGGTATTTGCTTAAGCCGGGCTGTAGCTTCGGCGTTGTACGTAAAGTCCACACGTATGCGGAGCTCGCGGCGATGGGTGATTTTAGATAGTTTCATAAAAAGATATTTATTCCCGTTCGACTGAACTCACACCGAAGCTTAAGGGGAAAATGTTAAAAATATAACTGTAAAAATACAAATATTTTTTTATTTCACAATATGGTGTCATGGCATGCCGCGACTTTTCATTTTTTTGCTTTGTATCCTTATTTATAAATGGTAGGTATTAAGCTTGCTCATAGCTTATTCATAACATGTAAATAGTGAGATATAATGCAGATATAATGCTGATATTACGCATATATAATGCACATATAATGCTTATTGATATTTATATGCGTAATATATGTATAATATATACATGATAAAACCATATTATAACCTTAATAAAATATTAAGCAAATGCTTTGTATATGCAATGTAGATGGTGGGTTCTGGGTATCAATTAAGTTTTATTACTATTGCTTCATATCAATCAGTTTACATCTTTCATATGCATTTTTTATTTTCTAATTTTAAAAAATAAGCAAGTATTCACTGTCAATTTATTATATTTGCAACTTAATATATTGATTATACACATGAAGACAGCATTTATTACAGGAATTACATCGGGTTTTGGTAAAGCTTTTGCTTACCGACTTGCCAAATTGAATTATAATATTGTAGTTACAGGCCGTAGGCATGAGCGATTGGAACAAATTGCTAGCGATATTAGTAGCCTATTTGATGTAAAGGTTCATACACTTTGTTTTGATGTGCGTGATAATGAAGCTTGTAAAGCATCCATTGCTTCGTTGCCAGCTGAATTCCGAAATATAGATTTGTTGGTAAATAATGCTGGTCTGGCTGCGGGCGCTTCGCCTTTCAACGATAGCGATTTGGCTGATTACGAACGCATGATTGATACAAATGTGAAGGGATTATTGTACGTGACTAAACTAATTGTACCTCAAATGATTGAACGAAAAAGCGGTCATATCGTAAATATTTCATCCATTGCAGGCATCGAAGTGTACCCTAATGGTAGTGTGTATTGTGCTTCGAAACATGCTGTAAATGCTATAACCAAAGGTTTACGTCTCGATTTAGTTAAATATGGCATCAAAGTTAGTTCTATATCGCCCGGAATGGTCGAAACCGAGTTTTCAATTGTCCGTTTTCATGGCGACGAACAAAAAGCTAAAGATGTATATGCAGGAGTTGTACCACTTAACGCCGAAGACATTGCCGATACGCTTGAGTTTATCGTTACTCGCCCTGACCATGTGAGTATTAACGACATACAAATAAATCCAAAACAGCAAGCGAATGTCTATTTGGTAAACCGAATATTAGATTAAAATATAAAAATACTGCCTTTTTGGCTAAAAAAAATAAATTATTAAAAAAAATAGCTTATTTTTGTACGGTGCATTCCATAACACTGCACTGCTTTTTTCTCCATATATTTTGAAATAACGCATTACTAAAGATTAAAACTTTTTATATTATAATTTAAATAACTGAAAATGAGCTCACTTGAATTAAACAAGGAAATTGAAAACTTAGCCGAAGTACCTGCTACCGAAGCTATTGATGCAAATTTAACCACCGACATTACCAATGAGGTACAGATTACCGAACCCGAAGTAACCGAAGTAGTTGCTATCAAAACTGATTATTCGCTATTGAATAAAGCAGAATTGATTGACATACTCAAAGGTTTAGTTACTGCCGAAGTGGAAAACGTAAAAGATGAAGTTGAAACAATAAAACAGCATTTTTACAAAAAACAAAAAAGTGAGTTCGAAGAACAAAAAAAGATATTTGTTGATAATGGAGGCGAAGAGGCTGAATATGTTCATGTTAAAGATGAATTGGAAAATGAACTGAAAGCACTTTTAAACGATTATAAAACCAGGAAAGCAGCCATTTTTGCTAAAATGGAGCAAGAAAAAGAACAAAACCTGATTCAGAAACAACATATACTTGAGCAAATGAAAAATTTGGTTGAGAGTAATGATGATGTTTCGGGCCATATTACTGATTTTAAAAACTTACAACAAAAGTGGAAAACAATTGGTAATGTGCCAGTTACAGTAGCCACTACCTTGTGGAAACAATACAATACCTATCAGGAAAAATTCTGGGATTTAATTAAAATCAATAACGAATTTCGCGAATACGATTTTAAAAAGAACCTGGAAGCTAAAGTGCTCATTTGCGAAGCTGCCGAACGACTTATTGATGTGAATGACGTTATTTCAGCATTTCAGCAATTGCAAAAGTTTCATGCTGAGTGGCATGAGTTGGGACCAGTATCGCGCGAGAATCGTGAGATTATTTGGAATCGATTTAAAGAAGCTTCCAGTTTGATTAATAAAAAACACCAATCGCATTTCGATTCAATACGTGAGTTAGAAGACAATAATCAACAAGCTAAAACCGAATTGTGCGAAAAAATTGAAGCCTTTGATTATAAGTCGCTTGCTAGTTATAAAGCTTGGGACGATGCCACACAAACAGTATTGAATTGGCAAGAGGAATGGCGCACTATGGGTTTTGCTCCTCGCAAAGTAAATCAGCAGTTATTCGAACGTTATAGGTCGGCTTGCGATGCATTTTTTATGGCCAAAAACGAGTTTTACAAAGCATCGAAAGGTGTGTTGAATCAGAATTTGGACAAAAAGAAATCGTTGTGCGAACAAGCTGAAGCATTGAAAGATAGTACAGAGTGGAAAGAAACTACCGATAAACTAATTCAATTGCAAAAAGAATGGAAAACGGTAGGGCCAATTTCGAAAAAACTGTCAGATGATTTGTGGAAACGATTTATTGCTGCTTGTGACTATTTCTTTGAACAAAAAAATAAAAACTCTTCGAGTCAAAAAAGTGTAGAAGGTGATAATATGTTGAAAAAGAAAGAGTTGATTCAGAAAATTGTTGATTTGAATGTTACAACTAATCCTTCCGAAGCTTTAGTAAACTTACGCGCTTTAATGGCCGAATGGGGTACAATTGGTCATGTGCCATTTAAAGAAAAGGATAAATTATACAAAGAATACCGTGCTGCCGTTGATAAGCAATTTGAAGTGTTAAACGTTGATGCTTCGACTCGTAGGTTGGATAATTTCAAAAATAATTTGAAAGACATGTCAGCAAAAGGCGAAAATAAACTCTATGGCGAACGTCAGAAAATGGTACGTGCTTACGAGCATTTAAAATCGGAAATTGCAACCTACGAAAACAACATTGGTTTCTTTAGCTCAGCTTCGAAAAAAGGCGGAGGTTTAATTAAAGAAATGGAACGTAAAATTGAAGCGTTGAAGGATGAGAGTAAATTAATTGAAGAAAAAATAAAACTGATTGATCAGAATATTTAAGAAGATTAAAGAACAAAGATTAAAGAACAAAGATTAAGTTTAAATATATAACAACCCTAAGACCTATAGTTTTAGGGTTTTTTTTTTTAAATG
>JBMOHZ010000245.1:0-4312 GCA_049317585.1 Paludibacter sp. | reverse complement strand
ATTCGGAAAATGTAAAACCAAGTAAATCAGCTTCACGCGATTTCTTTTCGCGCGTCCGCAATATGTTCGAATAATCCGGTTTAGAATAACTTTAATAAAAAAAAACGAGGCAAATACCTCGTTTTTTTTATTCTATCATATTGTGAAAAACATTTTGAACATCTTCGTCATCCTCAATTTTATCAAGCAACTTAACAACCTGAGCTTTTTGCTCTTCGTTTAATTCTTTCATATCATTTGGAATTCGCTCAAATTCAGCACTGAAAATTTCAAAACCATTTTCTTCTAAATATTTCTGAATTGAAGAATAAGATTGAAACTCACCATACAAAATAATTGAATCATCATCTTCGACCAATTCGTCAACTCCAAAATCAATCAATTCAAGTTCAAGATCTTCCAACGATACACCATCTTTAGGAGCAATTTTGAAAACACACTTGTGGTCGAATAAAAATTGTAAACAACCGCTTGTGCCAAGTGAACCACCATGACGAGTAAGATAACTGCGTACATTTGCTACAGTTCGTGTCGGATTATCGGTAGCTGTTTCAATTACAATAGCTATACCATTGGGTCCATAGCCTTCATATACCATTTCTTTGTAATCTGCCTCATCTTTCGAAGTAGCTTTTTTAATAGCTCGTTCAACATTTTCTTTAGGCATATTTTCCTTTTTCGACTGTTGAATCAACACCCTTAATCGAGGATTTGTATCTGGTTCAGGTCCACTTTCGCGAACAGCAATTGTTATTTGTTTACCTAATTTTGTAAAAACGCGGGCCATATTTCCCCAACGTTTCATTTTTGTTGCTTTACGATATTCGAACGCTCTACCCATATCTTAGTTTGTGTTTTTACTCTGTTTTTTAATCCCAAATGTTTGGGCGCACAAAAGTATTAAAATACAAGCAAAAAACCATCATTTTTGTGGGTTATTTTACTTAAAAATGCATTAAAATATTTTACTTAGACAAATAATGAAATGCTTTACCTAGATTTTCAATAATATCACCGGCAATTAATGATTCTTCTGATTGATTTTCGATAGAAAGCTCGGCTGCTTTACCATGCAAAAACACTGCCATACATGCGGCATTTTCAGGCGAATAACCTTGAGCAAGTAACGAAGTAAGAATACCAGTTAGCACATCGCCAGTACCAGCAGTAGCTAGTCCTGAATTACCTGTATTATTAAAATATACTTTTCCATCGCTTGTAATTATGGTTGTAAATGTACCTTTTAATACAATTATTAAATGGTAACGCTTGGCTATTTCACGCGCTTTACTTAAACGACTAAAACTCGAATTTTGACTCCCAAACAACCTATCAAACTCCTTTGGATGGGGTGTAAGGATACTTTTTTCAGGTATTAAGTCCATAAAATGTTTGCTTCTTGAAATAACATTCAATGCATCTGCATCAATAACACATGGCGAAAACATTTCAGTAAATAGTTTTTCAATCATATTACATGTATCAGGCAAAGTCCCAATACCGCATCCAATTCCAATGGTATTGTAGTTTTTCAAATCGGGAAATGTACTTACACAGTCGTTTTGTTTATCCGAGTTAAATATCAATTCAGGTACAACTGTTTGAACAATAACTCTATTACATTCAGGTCCATGTAAAGTTACAAGTCCAGCCCCACTTCGCAAAGCTGCTTTAGCCGCTAAAACTGAAGCACCTGCCATACCTTTGCTACCAGCAATAATTAGAGCATGACCATACGTTCCTTTGTGCGAAAACTTATTTCGGTGTTTGTATATTTTAGTTATATCCGATTTTTCGATGAGTTCAAAGTCGGAGTTTATCGATTCAATGGCTTTTTGATCTAAACCAATATCCAAGCTCTCCCATTGACCTAAATAGCATGCCGATTCAGGCATAAAAAATGATAATTTTGGAAATTGAAATGTCAAAGTTATATCAGCTTTAACAATTAATTGGTTTTCAAGTATTTCAATATCACCATATAGTCCTGATGGTATATCAATTGAAACCACCTTACAAGAACAATTATTAATCCATTGCACAGCTTGTGAATACACTCCCGAAATGGGACGTGTAAGCCCTGAACCAAATAAGCCATCAATAATGATTGAATTTTCATTTAATACTACTGGTTCATCAAAACTATCCGTAAAAACTTTTAAAGTTCTCGGATATTCATCCAATATTCTTTGTTTGTTTTTCAAACAATTATCAGATAATTTCGTGTTTTCAAAAAGAAAAACGCTAATATCAAATTTCGAATCCTTTAGCATACGAGCTACAGCTAAAGCATCACCACCATTATTTCCGGGACCACAAAAAACATAAACATGTTTTGCATTGCCATAAAGTGATTTAAATCTATTATAAAAGGCTGTAGCAGCTCTTTCCATTAAACTAATAGAACTAACTGGTTCGTATTTAATAGTTAACTGATCAATTGAGCGGATATTTTCAGTATTAAATAACTTCATGATTTTTTATTTTTTTATGGGATACAAATATAATCAACTTAATTGCAAAAAAAAACACTCCAACTAACTTTATATTAATTGGAGTGAATTTCAGTATATATATTTTACTTACTATATTAAATCCATCTTACAAAACAGAAGTCCTGACGATGTGGCAAATCTTCGTTTTTAGGGAACATACGGTAAGCATATTTAAAAGTACCTGCTCTGTTAAGTTTATAATCAAGAGCAAAATAAAGTTTTGAACCTTCCGATTTAACTAACATAAGTTCATCTACATCTGATAATATTGTTTTATTATTATCATCGGTATAAGTTACAACCAGCTCCACTCCTATTCCTTTATCATTAATAGCATGCGTATCTAGTACTACACTAAGTTGATAATTTTCAGCTACTTGTGGATTATGAATTAGTTTTTCAGGCATTTCAACACTTTCAACAGTTATAGCATCCCAACCATTGGCAATCTTTTCTTTCCAAGCAGCAATTTCTATTGCTTTTTTGAAATTATTTTCCTTCAAAACTGCCGATCGTGTAGCTAATTTGGTATAAAATTTTGAAATATAATCATCAATCATACGTTTTGTTGTATAACGCGGAGTGATCATTGCTATTGAGTTTTTTATGTACTGTATCCAATCAGGCGAATATCCTTTTGTGTTTTTAGCAAAATACAGGGGTACAATTTCGTTTTCGAGCATACTATAAATAGTTGCTGCATCCAACTGATCTTGGTGTTCCTGATTTTCGTAGGTTCGTTTTTCGGTCAAAGCCCAACCAGCACCTTTCACATAACCTTCGAGCCACCAGCCATCAAGTACTGAAAAGTTTAACACGCCATTCATTTGTGCTTTTTCGCCTGAAGTTCCTGATGCTTCGAGTGGTCGAGTTGGTGTATTTAACCAAATATCAACACCCGAAACCAAACGTTTAGCCAAACGCATATCGTAGTTTTCGAGGAAAATTACTTTACCGAGAAACTGAGGCATACGTGAAATTTCGATAATGCGTTTTATTAAACCTTGACCTCCACCATCGGCAGGGTGTGCTTTACCTGTAAATAAAAATTGTACCGGACAACTTGGATTATTTACAATGCGCTCCAAGCGTTCCAAATCAGTGAATAACAAATGAGCACGTTTATAAGTAGCAAACCTACGACCAAAACCAATAATTAATGCATTTGGATTAATAGCCTCCAAAATATTAACAATACGCGAAGGGTCACCTTGATTTTTCAACCAACTTTCACGAAACTGAACTTTTATAAAATCTATTAAACGATTTTTCATATGCATACGCGTATCCCATATTACATGATCGGGAATATCATACACCTTTTTCCAAATTGAAAGATTAGATTGATCGTTATAAAAATCTTTCGAAAAATATTTTTCATAAACTGCTTTCCATTCCGAAGCAGTCCATGTAGGTAAATGTACACCATTTGTTACATAGTTTACATGTAATTCTTCTGGAAAATAACCCTTCCCATGATAAGCCCGCTTATTCTGGTTAACGCTGTCTATACTGTAATTGATCTTCTTGGCGGCGAGAACAATCATGTTATTTCAAACATATATCAATTGACAATGCATGATAGCAGGTATTCATGGGGCTCGGTGATGGGGACGATTTACTTTGCGGTGATTTTTGTGCTGCTGGGCATTGTCATATTTGTGATTTCCAAAGTAGTCTATTATGAAGACAGATAGGTGAGTGTAATGAAGTCGTGGGGCATGATCGGGACAATCTCTGTGTAGAACCAGAACTCGGAGACTGGATTCCAGTCGAGCCAGATGATCTTTCTTGTACGAACCTCAAGCTGGTTGAAT
>JBMOHZ010000244.1:0-4322 GCA_049317585.1 Paludibacter sp. | reverse complement strand
TCGCAACTTGTTTGCGACTTTTTTTTGTCTGTAAATTAAATAAAAATACAAAAATTAAAAAAAAACTATTATCTTTCGCCCTGGAATCTAAAATCAATTATTTTACTTTATGGAAAAACCTATTAGCGCACTTGATATTATTGATTGGGGACAAGATTTTCTCGAAAAGTCAGAACTGGAAATTACTGCTGATGAATTGAAAGAGCAGAAAAAATATGCCATTTTAATACAAAACCCTGGTGATAAAATTTTGTTGTCCAAGATGTTGGATGAATCTTCGCAGATACGAAGTAATAAAAAATTAGCAATGCGTATGAAGTTGCTAATCGAAAAATATGGAGTTCCTGAGTTTTTCAGTTCGTCGGATACTTTTTTATTAAAATTGTTTACATCATTTGGTTATTGGTTCGATTTTATTTCGGTGCCATTGTTTAAACAGCGATTGCGAACCGACACTGCAAAAGTAATTATAAACGAAAAGCCTAGTTTACTTAACAAGCATTTAAACGCCCGTTACGAACAAAATATTGGTCAAAATGTAAATCTGCTTGGCGAAGTAGTGTTAGGTGATGGCGAAGCGAATCATCGCTTTGAACATTACCTCGAAGCATTAACCGACCCTCGCATTAATTACATTTCAATAAAAATATCGGGCATATATGCACAAATAAATGCACTTAATTATACTCAAAACAAGGAAGATTTGTGCCAACGACTCACGCAAATTTACCGTCAGGCAATGCTACACCCTTATACCAACGATAAAGGTGAAAAGTATCCGAAGTTTGTAAATCTTGATATGGAAGAGTATAAAGATACTGATCTTACACTCGATGTATTTATGTCGGTTTTGAGTTTGCCTGAATTTAAAAACTACAAAGCAGGTATTGTTGTGCAAGCATATTTACCCGATGCATGGGATTTTCAGACTCAATTGCTCGAATTTGCAAAAGCTCGATTCGAAGCTGGTGGTGCTCCTATAAAAATGCGATTAGTGAAAGGTGCTAATTTACAAATGGAAAGCATTGTGTCGTCGCTCAAAGGTTGGAAAAACCCCATACTCGACAGTAAAGTAAAAGTGGATGCTAACTATTTGCATTTGTTGGATCGTGCTCTTTTGCCAGAGAATGCTAAAGCAATGCATATTGGCGTAGCTTCGCATAATTTTTTCAGCATTGGTTATGCATATTTACTGTCAAAGCAAAATGCAGTAGAGCAATTTGTTACCTTCGAAATGCTCGAAGGAATGGCCAATCATTTGCCTCGCGTTATGCGTAAGTTGGGAAGCCAGATAATATTATATACTCCCGTTGTTAAGGACGAAAGCTTTTTGAATGCTGTATCGTATTTAGTCCGAAGGTTGGATGAAAATACAGGCGTTGATAATTTTTTAAGTTACTCGTTTAATCTAAATGTTGGAAGTGAGCATTGGGTGTTTCTAAAAAAACAATTTGAAGAAGCATTTTTGATGAAAGACAAGCTGAAATCAGCTTCGAACAGAAAACAAAACCGCTTAACCGAGACCGAAGCGAATTTTACAAATCCTAAAATTTTCCGCAATGAGCCTGATACCAATTTCGATTTGCGAGCTAATAAACAGTGGGCTATAGAAATAAGGAATAATTGGATGAAAGTAGCTAATGATAAGCCTTTTGTAGTGCCAGTACAAATAGGTGACAAACAATATGAAGCCGATAAAGAACAGAGCTATTTCGATCGAAGTTCGGATGCCGATGTTTGTGTTTGCAAAGCTGGACTTATGAATTTGGAACAAGTAAAACTTTTGGTACATACTGCCGAAACAGATGCTTCGAAATGGAGAAAATCAACCTTGGCACAACGCAAAAAAATATTGTTTAAAACTGCTGATATCCTTGCTGCTCGCCGAGGAAATTTAATTGGTTGTATGACAGCAATTACAGGAAAAACATTTGCCGAAGGCGATGTTGAAACCTCCGAAGCCATTGACTTTTGTCGGTACTATCCGCTTAGTATGGAAACTTTTGCTACACTCAACTCAGTACAAATCAGTCCAAAAGGCATAGTATTGGTTATTCCACCCTGGAATTTTCCGTTAGCTATACCCGTAGGTGGCGTAGCGGCGGCATTGGCAGGTGGCAACACAGTTATTCTGAAACCTGCTACAGTGGCATTGCCTGTAGCTTGGGAATTTGCACGCTGTTTTTGGGATGCTGGAGTTCCCAAAGATACACTTCAAGTTGTGTGTACGTACGATCGCGAGCCACTTAATTACCTCACATCACATTCTTCAATCAAACATATAATTTTAACAGGTGGAACCGATACCGCATTCCGATTGCTCGAAAACAATCCTACTTGTCCGCTCTCAGCCGAAACAGGAGGTAAAAATGCCATGATTGTGAGCGCAGCTGCCGATCGCGACCACGCCATACAGAATATCGTAACTTCCGCATTCAGTAATGCTGGTCAAAAATGTTCGGCTTGCTCGCTTTTGATTCTCGAAAAAGAGGTGTATGACGATCCTGACTTTAAGAAAAAACTAACCGATGCAGTTACGAGTTTACATACTGGAAGTGCTTGGAATGGAGCCAATTACGTGGGGCCAATGATTACAAACAATAATGATAAACTATTACATGCTATCGAAAATTTAGAACCGGGTGAATGGTGGTTAGTAAAGCCACAATTTGTGGATAAAAACCGATTTA
Source organism: Paludibacter sp. (assembly GCA_049317585.1). GTDB lineage: Bacteria > Bacteroidota > Bacteroidia > Bacteroidales > Paludibacteraceae > Paludibacter. The sequence goes on along the minus strand of JBMOHZ010000244.1, from coordinate 1,632 downwards.
TGCTTAAACCTTGTGTGAAATGGGGTGTGAAAGTAGGTAGTTATTCGTTTGTAAACGAATTGTTTGCACCTATGTTGTCGGTAGTTTGTGCCGATAATTTTGAACATGCCATTAAACTAGCCAATAGTTCGGAATATGGACTCACTGCCGGCTTACAAACTCTCGATGAACGCGAAAGAGCACTTTGGAAAAGTAAAATTGAAGCCGGAAATTTATACATCAACCGTGGAATGACTGGTGCTATTGTAAGCCGACAGCCGTTTGGTGGCATGAAACGTTCGGCATTTGGTGGTGGCATTAAAGCTGGCGGACCAAATTATGTGAGTTGTTTTATTAATATTACGAATTTTACGAATAAAACGAATGAAACGAATTTGACCAATAATATTGGTGAATTTAAAACGGCTGCAGCTATACTTCGAAATGATGACAAAATGAAGTTCGAAATGTCAGTTTCGAGTTATTTAAAAAATTACAAAGAGGAGTTTTCGGTTGAGCGTGATATTCATAATTTAATGGGAGAGCAAAATATATTTCGTTATTTGCCATTAAAGAATATGCTATTCAGAGTATATCCTAACGATAATTTAACTGATGTGATGATGGTGTTAGCAGCTGCAAAAGTTTCGAAAACTCCTTTGCAGGTAAGCTTCTGTTCAGCCGATACAAAATTGAGTATCATTAAAACACTTGTAAAATCCAATAATATATTGATTCAAAACGAAGAGGAATTTATTGCTTCGATGGATAAATATGAACGTATTCGTACCTGCTCATCCGATTTATCTATCGATGTGTATCATCAAGCTGCAAAGTTAGGGCTTTATATTGCTATGCAAAAACCTTTAGTTGAAGGTAGACTTGAGCTGTTGCATTATGTTAAAGAGCAGAGTGTTACGTTCGAATATCATCGTTATGGAAGTATAACCGAAATACCAGTATAAAGATTTATATACAATTATATAGAAATTAAATACCTATATTTGTGCTTTGGAAATTTTAAAAAAATGAAAAAATGAAAATCGAAAAAATTTCGTGGTATGGTATTCAAGCCGTTTTGATGGAAACAAATGTATATGAGGCAGTTGTAATTCCGTCGGTAGGTGCTAACTTGATTCGACTTTATAATAAAGTACTTAAAGTTGATATACTACGCACGCCCACTGAAGCCGAAATGGAAACTTTCTTAACACGTCCACAGATTTTTGGTGTGCCCTTACTTTTTCCTCCTAACCGTATAGAAGATGGAAAATATAGTTTTGGTGGAAAAACATATCAATATCCTATAACTATTCCAGCTCAAAACAATTACCATCACGGAATTATTAAGTCAGAGGTTTTCAATATTTCGCGTACTCGAATTTCGCCCGATGCTGTTGAAGTGGAAGCTACCTATTGCTCTAATCGTATAAATAATGCAATTTACACCCATTTCCCGCATGATTTTATTTGTAAAATACGTTTTATACTTACCGATAATGAACTGACTCATATAATTAGTTTTACAAATATGGGTACTGACTCAATGCCACTTGGTGTAGGTTATCACACACCAATCCGATTGCCATTTATTGAAAATACGCCTAAATCGGATTATAAATTGCGATTGTCGGCTGGTAATAGGTGGGAATT
>JBMOHZ010000243.1:0-4334 GCA_049317585.1 Paludibacter sp. | reverse complement strand
ACTTTTTCGAATTGTTTTTAGATTAAAGCATACAATTCCACTTATATTAAACGATGGGTAATCATCGTTTGCATTATGGCGGAATTCTAAATGCACTTTACCATCGGTATACGTTTTTGAATCATCTGACGCTAAAGTGATATTGTGGATTTTGGAATAACCAGGATACACAAATTCAACATTCAGAAAATCGCCACTTACCCATAAACCAGTAATGGCAATAGGGTCATTACCAATACTATCTTGTGTTAGTGCAGTAATTGGAAAAATTCCTTTTGTTAGAACTTCATATACATCATTGACTTTTACATCATAATCATAAGTACTACCTCTTGGCTTTTCTGTCAAAATAGTATAATCAACAATTACACGTTGTTCGTTTTTTGGTCTATAATACTTTATATCATTACTTAATACCCAAAGTCTGGTGCTATCTTCAAGATTCAAATAAAAATTGGTTAGCTGCGATGGATTTTCCACAGTAGCCATTTTCACTATTGAGTCTTGCACATCTTCTTCTTTATTACATGCAAGTAATAGAGGGAAAACAAGAGCTAAAAATAATATTTTCTTCATTTCTTTATATGTTTTGTATTTATTGATTAATTATCAGCTACATGATGCTTGCTCAATTAATTTTGTTGCATACAAAAGTAAAGAAAAAATGTTAAAAATGAAAATATGAACAAATTATTAATCAATTGTAGTCAAAAATTCCGACAATGGATGTCTAACTTTTTTCATAGGTATTAGCCAATCATTCGCCTCGTCGCGATGTCCTAGTGGTAGAAGTACTACACTTTTTAATCCTTTTTCGCGTAATTGAAGCAGTTTATCAAGTTCCTCCGACGAAAAGCCTTCCATAGGTACTGTATCGACTTTAATTGCAGCAGCTTGTGCCATAGCAAATCCAAGAGCAATATATGCTTGATGGGCAGCATGAGCAAAATTTTGTTCGGTTGTACGGCCAGAAAATACAGTTTTAAGTCGTTGTTTGTAAGCCGAATATCTATCGGGTGCTACATCACGTTCGTTGGTTGTAATATCATAAATATGTTCAATTCGCTCGTCGGTATAGGTATCCCAAACTGCAAAAACCAATAAATGCGAACAATCAGCAGGCATTTGTTGATTATAGGAAATTTCGGAAATTTTACTTTTTAATTCTTGGTTTGTAATAAGCAGTATTTCAAAAGGTTGTAGTCCCGACGAAGTAGGAGCAAGGCGTGCAGCTTCAATTATGCTGTTAACTTCATCGCTTGAAAGTTTGCGTGTTTTATCAAAAACTTTGGTGGCATATCGCCAATTAAATGCTTCAATCAAATTCATGTTGTAAATCTTAATATTGTTATTTGTATGGCATTTAAAACAGATGAATGAAGATAATGTTCAGTTCAGAAAAGTTTCATAGAAAGAATTTTTGTACTTTTGTATACTATAAAAATTAAATATTGAATTATCTAGCACATATTTTTTTAGCAGGCAACGATAAATACTTGCAAGTAGGAGGTTTTATTGCCGATTTTGTAAAAGGTAATAAATCCAAACAGCTGCCTGATAGACTTTGGAAAGGCATTGTTATTCATCGAAATATTGATACATTTACCGATACACATCCACTTGTGCGCGAATTAGTTGAATTTCTTCGCCCTGAGTTTGGAAGGTATTCGGGTATAGTGCTCGACATGTATTTCGACTACTTATTAGCATCCAATTTTAGCAAGTATTCAAAAAATATTAGTTTATTTGCTTTTTCGGTACGTTTTTCGTTTTATTCAATTCTGTTACATAATTATCTACCAAAGCGAGTAAAAGGTTTTATTTTTCATTTCATAAGTTCAAACCGATTGTATAAATATTCAACAATTGATGGTTTGAAAAATTCATTGGAAATAATGAGTAATTACAAAGTAAAAGCACTAAATCCGGAACATTGCATTCGGTTTTTAATACAAAATATAACTCAAATAGAACCCAAATTCACTGTCTTTTTTGATGAGTTGCAAGCGTATGTTGTTGATACACAATTAAAATCAAAGTTATAAATTTATAATACTTTAATTAAGGAAGATGTTCACTACCAAAATTGATATTAATCCTTCAGAGTTTCATATTGATTATTTATCGAAAATTGTAACTTTAGGTTCTTGTTTTTCCGAAAACATTGGATCAAAACTAAAAACGGCATATTTTGATGTCGATGTTAATCCGTTTGGTGTGTTATTTAATCCAATTTCCATTAAGCAAAGTATTGAACTGGCCTTAATTGGAAAACAGTTTACTGAACATGATTTATTTCAACACAACTCGCTCTGGAATAGTTTTTATCATAGTTCTCACTTTTCGGATGCTGATATTGATAAATGCCTTGAGAAAATTAACAGTAGGTTGATGCATTTTGCAATAAACATTAAATCAATTGATTATCTTGTAATTACATTTGGTACTGCATGGGTTTATAAACATCATTCCAATGGCAAAGTTGTATCAAATTGCCATAAATTACCAGCATCAACTTTTGAGCGTTATAGGCTTTCGGCTGAAGAAATTGTAATGGAGTACACCGAGCTTATTCGTAAACTTCAGCTTATTCATCCTAATCTCAACATTATTTTTTCAGTCAGTCCAGTACGCCATTGGAAAGATGGCCCAACAGAAAATAATATCAGCAAAGGAATTTTATTGCAAGCCATCCAACTGCTTGAAAAAGAGTGTAATCATGTGTCTTATTTTCCTGCATATGAAATTGTGGTTGACGAGTTGCGCGATTATCGGTTTTATGCTTCGGATATGCTCCACCCATCCGAATTGGCTGTTGATTACATATTTAGTAATTTCAAAAAAACCTTTTTTCAGCCTGAAACCGAAGCTATTTATAATGAGTTAGTAAATTATTCAAAGGCAATTCATCATAAGCCAACACATATTGATACACCCGAATATGAGAAATTTATGGCTTCAATTCAAACTAAAAGAACTGAATTAATTAATAAATATTCATTTTTGAAATTAAGGTTATAGTAAAGCCTTTAGAAATCAAAAAAAAATACATACTTTTGTAGAATAACTTTATATTTATAAATTAATTCGTCAGTATGTAATTTGATACAATTATTTTTTGACTTTTGATACTGTTATAAAAATGCGCTCATGAAGAAATTTGCACTGTTTATTTCCATATTTTTTTTAATTAACTATACCTATTCACAGGAATTTGTGTTTAGCGATTCAGTTGATATAAGCCTTATTACTTGTTCGCCCGGACCGCAGGTATATGCTAAATTTGGTCATTCAGGTGTACGTGTTCAGGACAAAATTAATAAATACGATTTTATTTTTAACTGGGGTATTTTCAGCTTTAATACCGAAAACTTTTATATTAAATTCATAAAAGGCGAAACCGACTATTTGCTTGGAGTTCAGTATACATCGGACTTTTTAGAAGAATATCAAAAGCGAAATTCAGTAGTGTGGGAGCAGGTGTTGAATTTGACTGTTACTGAAAAGAAAAGGTTATTGTCCTTATTGCTTGATAATTATAAAGAGGAAAATAGACGTTATCGGTATAATTTTGTGTACGATAATTGTGCTACCCGTCCGCGCGATGTAGTAGTAAATTGCATTGATGGACATGTTATTTTTCAGGATGTTTATGATACAAAGACCTTTCGTCACGCCATTGGCGATTACATAGGGTCGGATACGTGGCTCCGATTTGGTATTGATTTGATATTTGGTTTTCAGGCCGATTATAACATGCCTCAATTACAAAGTATGTTTTTGCCAGAGATATTAAAATTTGAATTTTCGAATGCGCATATTGCCAATAAAAGTTATGTTCAGAGTAGATCTTTAGTCAAAAAATCGACTGTTTTAGTTTCGAGCGATGTAAATATGACCTTTAAACAGAAATTTTATGATAATCCTTTTTACGTTTTTGGTGCAATTTTTATTTTAGTACTTTTAATTTCAATCTACGAATTTTTATTTGATAAGAAATATAATACATTAATCGACAGTATTTTATTGTTTGTAACAGGCACTGCAGGTGTAATTGTATTTTTCTTAATGTTTTTTTCAATACATCCTTTAGTGAAATACAATTTCAATATTTTGTGGTTAAGTCCACTTAATATTATAGCTGCATGTATGATTTGGTTTAAAAAATGGCGCATTCATATATTTGCATATCAATTATTTAATCTTATTTTGGTAGCATTGGCTTTGGTAGCTGTTGCTATTTCATTACAATCATTTAATCAGGCAACTTTCTTAATTATTGCTACTTTATTAGTCAGATATTCTTGTTGGATATATCGTACCAAACGAAAAAT
>JBMOHZ010000242.1:0-4340 GCA_049317585.1 Paludibacter sp. | reverse complement strand
TCAACATATTATCGGCATTTAAAATACCTACGATACTCACACGTTCAAAATCAAGACCTTTAGTAACCATCTGAGTACCGATAAGTATATCAACTTTATATTGTTCAAAATCGGCAATCAACTTTTCGTATGCTTTTTTTGAACGAGTAGTATCCATATCCATTCTACTAACTCGCGCATCAGGGAATAGCAATTTTATTTCGTCCTCAATTTTTTCGGTACCAAAACCTTTAGTATGTAAACCTGGAGTTTTACATGCTGGACAGAGATTAGGAATTGGCTCAGAATAACCGCAATAGTGGCAAGTTAGTGTATTGAATACTTTATGCACAGTTAAACTTACATCACAATTTTTACATTTTGGCACATATGTACAAGCCTTACACTCGGTATAAGGCGCATAACCCCGTCGGTTTTGAAATAAAATGATTTGCTCTTTATTTTCAAGTGCTCTTTTAATGTTTGCTAAAAGTTGATCGGAAAAATGACCTTCCATTTGCTTTTTGTGATAAGCTTCTTTTGTATCAACTACCAAAAACTCGGGTAACTCCATATCGGCATGCCGTTTATCCAATTGCACTAGACCATATTTACCAACACTTGCATTGTAATAACTCTCAATAGAAGGCGTAGCAGTTCCTAACAAAGTTTTAGCCCCATGCATCGAAGCTAGCACAATGGAGGCGTTACGGGCATGATAGCGAGGCGATGGGTCAAATTGTTTGTAACTTGTTTCATGCTCTTCGTCAACTATAACCAAGCCAAGTTTACGAAATGGTAAAAAAACCGATGAACGAACTCCTATAATTACATCGTATGTTTTATCATTTAAAACATTATTCCATATTTCAACACGTTCAGCATCCGAAAATTTGGAGTGATATACGCCCAATTTATTACCAAAAACACGTTTCAAACGAGTTGTAAGTTGGGTAGTAAGTGCAATTTCGGGTACAAGATACAATACCTGCAGACCTTGTTCTATTGCATTTTTAATTAAATGAATATAAATTTCAGTTTTACCGCTCGAAGTTATACCATGCAACAGAACAACCTGCTTTTCAACAAACTGTGTATTAATCTCTTGCAGCGCAACTTGCTGACTCTTATTTAGCGACAAAACTTCATGTACTTCAGAAGTATTGATTTCTAATCGCGATATTTCTTTTTTGTAAATTTCAAAAATACCTTTTTCTACAAGTCCATTTAGAACTGCAATACTAGTTCCCGATTTATCAAGCAATTCCTTTTTCGCAACTTCCCTTCGCTTAGCAGGCTGCAAATATTTTGATAATTCGATATAATTCATCAAAAGGTCGAGTTGTTTTTTGGCTCTGCTCAACTCATCAAAAATGCTTCTTAAAACAGCTTCATCTTCACATTTATCGTTCAGGCAAACAAAACTCTCCGTTTTAACACGAAACTTCTCAGTTAGTGACTCACTCACTTCAATAGCATTTTTCTCGAGCAATAATTTTAAGGTTGGCAAAACGCTGTTCATTTCGGTGACTTTATTCAACATTTCTACAGTGGTAGGCCTGCCATCTGACAAAGCGTCCAATATACGTTGTTCCTTATCATTTAAAACTGCATCAGCCTCAAAATCGGGGTTAATACAAACCAAAGTTTCACTCTCGAGCTTCATGCCTGCTGGAACAGCTGCCTGATATACATCACCCATAAAGGCCATATAATATGACGAAATCCATTCCCAAAATTTGAGTTGCGGGTAGCGTAGAATTGGTTCTGCATCCAACAAACAAATAATTTCTTTTATCTCATAAGGCAATTCCGGTTTATGTGTATGTATTAACGAAACAATAGCAGTATACATTTTCTTTTTTCCAAAAGGTACTACCACACGCATCCCAATACGTATTTGCTCCGACCAATCAATTGGCACAGCATACGTAAAACTTGCCTTTAAAGGCAATGGTAATATCACATCAATATACTTCATCAAGCAACTATATTATGGTTGGAGACCACAAAGATACACAATAAAAAAATTACAATCACTAATTTTAAAGCTAAGAATACATTGAAATATGCCGATTTTTTGTTAATTTTGCGCACCAAACAACAATCAAATTAATGTTCAAAAACAAAAAAAACAAAATATAATATGTTTAAAACAAATCAATACTTCGATGGAAATGTTGTTTCAATCGGAATGGATTCAGTAGAAGGCAAAGCAACCGTAGGCGTAATGGCTGCGGGTGAGTATGAATTTGGTACAAGTTCAGTTGAAGTTATGACAGTAATTTCGGGTGAATTAACCATCCAACAACCTGGAGAAACAGAATGGAAAACCTATCGGAAATTCGAAAGTTTTGTAGTAGCTAAAGATGTGAAATTTAAAGTGAAATGCGTTCAAGATACTCCATATTTGTGTTTGTATAAATAAATTCACTAAATATACAAAAACAGCCACATACAATTTACTGTAAGTGGCTGTTTTTTTTGTGTCGGGGTAGCGGGATTCGAACCCACGACTCTCCCGATTTAATCGGGATGCGCTAACTGAACTTTGCTACATGGCGTTTTTGATAAGTTCCATAATTCGAGTGTGACTTTTCCAAGATTTTATTTCTATCTCACGAATTATTGCTTCAGATCTAGTTTGGAATGTTTCATTGAAAACTAAATTCCATGGTATTCCTGTTTTTGTTGCTTTACTTCTTCCGTTATTATGACGAATTAAGCGGTCGGGTAGATTTCCAGTTGAGCCAATATAATATTTGTGTGTTTTTTCGGAAAGTAAAATGTAAACATGAAACATATCAATATTAGTTTATTGTATTAAAATAATGATAGTGTTGTGTGAAAAAAAGAGATTGAAAATAAGTTTAAACTCATTATCAATCTCTTTTGTCGGGGTAGCGGGATTCGAACCCACGACCCCCTGCTCCCAAAGCAGGTGCGCTAACCGGACTGCGCTACACCCCGAAAATTTTTTATTTTGAACGCGGGATTCGGATTCACGACCCTCCCGATCTTAATCGGGATGCGCTAACCGGACTGCGCTACACCCCGTTGCAATTGTATTTCTCAAAAGCGAGTGCAAAGATAGTGCTTTTTTTCTTATTTACAAAACATTTAAATTAAAATTTTAATGTCAAAAAACCATGTTGTAAAACATTAATTCTATTGTAACATATTTCAAATAGATTTCATACATTGTCAACCGATTTATAAAATAAACAACTATTAAATTTTAAGTATTAATCATTTCTAATTTAATTTAATATGAAAGTATACCAGTCAAATGAAATTAAGAACATTTCCTTATTAGGAAGTTCTGGCTCCGGGAAAACCACTCTTGTAGAAGCTATGCTTTTCGAGAGTGGTATTATAAAACGTAGAGGCACTGTTGCGGCTCAGAATACTGTGTCCGACTATTTTCCTGTTGAAAAAGAATACGGATATTCTGTGTTTTCCACTATTATTCAAACTGAATGGTTGGATAAAAAACTAAATTTTATCGACTGTCCGGGTTCTGATGATTTTATAGGAGGTGTAGTTACCTCGTTAAATGTAACCGATACGGCTTTAATATTGCTTAATACTCAATATGGAGTTGAAGTTGGTACTAACAATCATTTTCGTTATACCGAGAAGTTTAATAAACCTGTAATTTTTATAACCAATCAATTAGATCACGAAAAAGCTGATTTTGACAAAACACTAGAACAATTAAAAGAAAACTTTGGGTCTAAAGTTGTCCAAATACAATATCCAATTACTGTAGGTCCTCAGTTTAATGCAGTTGTTGATGTCTTGAAAATGAAAATGTATCGTTGGAAGCCTGAAGGTGGTGTGCCAGAGGTACTAGAAATACCTGATTCTGAAATTAATAAAGCTCAGGACTTACACAATGTATTGGTTGAAGCAGCTGCAGAGCACGATGAAGAGTTGATGGAGAAATTCTTTGAACAAGGTTCGTTAAACGAAGACGAAATGCGGTTAGGAATTAAAAAAGGTATGTTGCATCGTGACATGTTCCCTGTGTTTTGTGTAAGTGCTGGCAAAGATATGTGTGTGCGCCGTTTGATGGAGTTTGTTGGAAATGTATCGCCTAGTGTAAGTGCTACCAAAAAACCTCAAACTGCTGATGGAAAAGAAGTTGCGCCCGACCCTGCTGGTCCTACCAGCATTTATGTTTTCAAAACAAGTGTTGAGCCACATATAGGTGAGGTTTCGTATTTCAAAGTAATGAGTGGAAAAATTAAAGAAGGTGATGACTTGCAAAATGTAGATAGAGGTACTAAGGAACGATTAAGTCAAATTTTCTCAGTTGCTGGTCAAATTAGAACAAAAGTTGAGGAATTGGTAGCTGG